>RQOP01000001.1 GCA_008373095.1 SAR202 cluster bacterium
TCGTGCCTGATATTGAAATTACCAACAAGACAGCAACAATGTATTCCTATCTTAGCAAAGAAAGTTACACCGCTGGGGGTCTCTCAAGAAAACTTGAAGCTCGTATTCGAAATGGAGGTGACTGTCCGCCGCAATTGATGTTCAACGGTTTTTTCGACACAGCGATAGCGAACCAACCCGGCTTAGAAGAAGTATTGGCGGTTTTGAACAAAGTCGGTATTCAAGAAATACATTTAACGGGGAGTGGGCCTTCTTTATTTACGGTCGTTACTCGTAAGGAAATTGCAACAGCCTTGTCGTTATTGCTAAACCATAAACATCACATTAAGGCATTTGCAGTTGAAAATATTTCACGTTTCCGTTTTGAAGGATAGGTTATGGATACGATAATCGCAGGAGCCGCATCAGGACTTCTTTTTGCTTCCCTGTCGATAGCATTTGGATGTTTCGCTATTTTTGTAATGTATCGAAATGAGGTCCATGGAATACAAGATATATTCAATACCTTGGCTCCTTCCAAAATAATTTTATCCTCCATAATGGTCTGGAACCCTACTTGCGTGGTCTTAGGAATAATGTTTGCATTGCTGTTTCAGTATCTATCCGACATTAGCCCCGGATCCGGTATTTTAAGTCCAAATATGTTTTACACTTTTTTTGTAATTGGAATATCTATCTTACTTGCACTGATATGTCACAGATTCCTCACTATAGTTTTACGTCCTATGTTAGGTATCGTGACGGTATTTCTATTAATATTCGGATGGTTGATACCTTACCTGGCCCTATGAATACTTTCTTAAGCAGAAGGACTTGAATCACTCAAGCCCTGAACTTAGAATGTATAGGTTGCCACAGAGGGGTATAGTTGTTTAATTTTGATCTCCACGTTCATACAGTCAAAGGAAGCACCGACAGTGGGCTACTTCCGGAACAGTTAATCGCTGAAGCCAAACGAATCGGCTTGGACGGTGTTTTCCTCTCAGAACATGGTGGAGGTTGGAATGCAGCTCAAATTGAAAATGAGTTCGGCAAATCTGACCTCATTGTCACTACTGGGCTGGAAGTAAACACAGACATGGGTCACATCATAGTAATCGGATTGGACTCATATGTCAGTGGAATCCATAAACTAAAAACTTTGAGAGAAAAAACAGATGAGGTAGGCGGCGTTCTTATTGCTGCTCACCCTTTAAGGAATTTTTTTAACAGACCGCCCTACAACGTCAATTTGCTTTTTGGCGACTGGAAGGTCCAGCCAGAGACTCCTGAACAAGCTGCCGAACACGAACTATTTTCATTGGTGGATTGTATCGAGGTAACTAACGGTGCCAACAGCGAGAAAGAAAATAACTTTACTCTGGAAATAGCTAATTATCTTGACAAGCCGGCGACTGGCGGCAGCGACTCACATTCAGTCCAGGGAATTGGAAAAAGTTTCACGGTTTTCGAAAATAATATTTCAGATAGAGATACTTTGCTAACTGAAATTAAGGCCAAAAGGTTCTTCCCCGCGGAAGGCTTAAATATTGGTGATGTACAAAAGTTTGAACTGAATCACTCTTAAATCACTCTGTTCGAATAATATCTGTAACAATATGATCCTTAAATATATTTCAATCACCTGTCTTTAGTTTTAATCTTTTAGGGCACTCATTTTCAGAGACTTATAAAAGGTTAGTTCACAAATGCTGAATTCCATTATTGGTAACCTTGCGAAACCGCTTGGAACTACTGAGGACATAGACCAAAAAGTCTTCTCTTTGTCCTCTCACATGGATTCTCAAAACAGAGGTACTGCTCTTTTTTCTTTTTTGTCATTACCATCTCCAGATCAGGCCGACGTAATATTACGGCTGCAACGAGAGCATCAGCTAAAGCTTATATCGTGGATCAAACCGGCTGATTTCGCTCTAATTATTGAGCATTTGGAGACTGAGGAATTTATCGATTTGATGACGGATATTCCTCCGTCAGATGTGTCGAGAATACTACAACTGACCTCACCCCCGATCGCTGCAGACATACTAAAAACCCTGACGCAATCTGACGCTTACCTCCTGACTCAGCAAATGGATCATGCCGACGAAATTTTGGCCTTGATGAACTATGATGATGAAATTGCAGGTGGCCTCATGACCACTTCTTTTCTCAGCGTGAATCAATCTATGACCATAGAGTCGGCAACTGAATACATCCGCAGTTTTTCCTACACAGATTTAGACGATGTGTCCAGTGTATTAGTTGTTGATGATAATGAATTCCTAGTAGGAATCTTTAACATAACGAGACTGGTCACAGCCCCATTAGGAGATCCCGTTTCATCAATAATTTTTCCAAGCATAATATCAGTGTCTACCGAAACAGACCGAGAAGAATGTGCTCGTATTATGGAAAGATATAACTTGCTTACCCTCCCGGTAACCGATGAACATGGTCGACTTGTAGGAACTCTAAAAATTGAAGACATGATCTTCGTATTGCAGGAAGAGGCAACTGAGGACATGTACCGTATGGTCGGAGTAGACGAGGAGGAAAAGCTTTTAAGTCCCATAGCTCTCTCAATTAAAGGTAGATTCCCATGGTTGTTCATTAACTTAATTACTGTAGGGTTTGCCGCAGTAGTTATAACTCTGTTTCAGTCAACACTCTCACAAGTCCTAGCGTTAGCTGTCTTTATCCCCGTAATCGCTGGTCAAGGCGGCATAGCAGGGACCCAAACCTTAACCTTGGTAGTTAGGTCTATGGCCCTCGGAGAAATTAGGAAGTCAGATTCAGCACGTCTGCTCCTCAAAGAACTGTTTATTGGGCTAATACACGGATTTTTATTAGGGTTAATAGCTGGTTTGGTTGCCTACTTTTGGCACGGAAGCGAGTATATAGGAGCC
>RQOP01000002.1 GCA_008373095.1 SAR202 cluster bacterium
AGGCTTTGAAATTGAGAATGGGCGTATTACTGGAGTAAAAACGGATAAAGGAACAATCAAGACTAAAAAAGTTGTAATTGCATCGGGAATCTGGGGGTCATTAGTCGGAGAGATGGCTGGCGTTTCAGTTCCTCTCATGCCAGTTGAGCACCCATTATTATTTTTTGGCCCACTTCCTGAAGCACAGGGAACAGAAGATTTTCTCGTTTATCCATTGCTTCGAGACCAAGGCAATTCAGCTTATGTTAGGGATACGGGTAAGCTCCATGGGGGCATGCTTGAATGGGGATTTTACGAGGATAAAGAACCCCGACTGGTTGATCCTGAGGACATCGGTAATCCTGATAAGACCATGATGTCTGACTCAATGAGGCATCTGGATCTTGAGGAAGTCGCCGAACCTTTAGAGAAAGCCTTAGAAACAACGCCTATACTCAATGAATTAGGTTGGGATGAAAGAAGTTCTTTTAATGGCCTGCTGTCCGTAACTGCCGATGGCGGTTCTTTGATTGGTGAAAGCCCAGAAGTCAGGGGCTTTTGGTTATGCGAAGCAGTATGGGTGAAAGACGGCCCAGGTTGTGCAAGGTTGTGTGCAGAGTGGATGACCAATGGCAAAACACAGATGGACATGCACTCTTTTGACATTGCCAGATTCTATCCTGCACAAAAAGAAAAAGCGTTTGTCAAAACACGATCGTTTGAAAATGCACAGACCATTTATACCCCTCCTGTTCATCCTAAAGAGCCCTATATTAGTCAAAGAGAGCTATTCGTCAGTCCCTTTTATTCGAGAGAAAAAGAGCTTGGTGGTTACTTTGAAAATGAAATCGGCGGATGGGAACGTGCCTTCGCCTATGAGAGCAATCAAGAAAAATTAGATAATTATATACAGGAGGTCCCAGTTAGAGAAAACGAATGGGATCGACGTCATGTGCCTTACGAGATCGCTAATGCAGAACATCTAGCCATGAGTGAATCAGCTGGAATGATCAATCTATCGCATTTTGCGATCATGGACATCGAGGGTTCAGATGCAGAACGTATGTTAGAACATCTTTCGGTGGCGAAGGTTGGCGGCGATACCCCTGAAGACCGAATCATTTATACCAATTTCTTGGACGACGATGGAGGTGTTCATGCAGACCTGACCATTTCCCGCTTAGGCAAAGATCGTTATCGGGTCGTTACCGGTGGTGCTGATGGTAACCGTGATTGGGTCACCTTGCGTAATTATCGGGATGATATGGGTCTAGAGGCAGACATTAATATTCGCACGCACGATATGGCAACTTTAGGGTTATGGGGACCTACAGCAAAAGACGCCTTGGGTCATTTCATTGACCCCAATGACATCAGCATTGAGAATTTCCCCTTTGTTGCAGCAAAATACTTAACCCTCAATTTATCTGGTGGAAAATCAATCGATGTCTGGGCAGCACGCATTTCCTATGTTGGAGAGAGCGGCTGGGAAATCTATTTGAACAATGACAGTGAAGAGGGTCTCGCACTTTATGATTCTCTTCTTGAGGTTGGAGTTGTGCCAGTTGGGATTGAAACTTACGCCAACAGTCGACGTCTTGAGAAGAGCTTTCGACTACAAGGAGCAGATCTATTGACCGAATATAACGCCTGTGAATCCGCTGTTGAAAGACCTAAGGTCAAAGAAGCAGACTTTCATGGCAAAGAAGCACACCTTGCTCATCGAGAAGAAGAGCCTAGTGCCATTCTGTGCACCATGACGCTGGATAACCTAAATGTATCGAACAACGGTTCGCGCTACCCAGTTGGGATCTCTCCAATCATTGATCCTGATACAGGCGAGGTGCCTATCGACAGCAAAGGCCGCAGGTCTTATAGCACCAGTATGTCTTATTGCCCATCCATCAAAAAACATGTGGTCATGGGTTACCTGCCTAAAAACATAGCTATACCAGGGAAGTCACTGTCTCTGGAGTACTTTAACGAAAACGGCGATGGGATTTATCCTATGACCGTTCAGATAGTTGGCAAGGGATCTATTTATGATCCTAATAATGAGAGGGTTCGCTCTTAACTAGAGCAAGATATAATTATGTCAGAAAGGAAACGCAGAAGACAAGGTGGCGGAAGAAGAAAGAAAATAGCAGCCAGACAGCAAGGCGCAAGAAAATATCGTCCATATATTGAGCGCAATATCCCTTATTTTGAGATTTTAAATGAGGAAGGTTTAGCTTTAATAGAACAGAATGCCGATATCCTACTTGAGGAAATTGGAATTGAGTTCCGTGATTTTCCAAAAGCGTTAGATTTATTTAAAAATGCTGGCGCTGATATTGATGGTCAGTGCGTACATTTTCCGCGAGGATTTTGCAGGGAAATTATTCAATCGCATGCCCCAAGTGAATATATACAACATGCAAGGAATCCAGCTAATAATGTTATTATTGGGGGGAGAAGAACAGTTCTTGTCCCAGCTTATGGCCCACCATTTGTTAGAGATTTGGATAAAGGTCGGCGATACGGAACAATTGAAGATTTTAGAAATTTTGTAAAATTAGCCTACATGAGCCCAAATCTTCATCACTCGGGCGGAACTATATGTGAACCAGTTGATCTACCTGTCAATAAACGTCACTTTGACATGATATACAGCCATATCAAATACAGCGATAAGCCATTTATGGGATCGGTAACACACCCGGAAAGAGCTGAAGATACTGTGTCAATGGCGAAGATAGTTTTTGGCGAAAACTTTCTCGAAGAAAATACTGTTTTAACAAGCTTAATTAATGCTAATTCACCTTTAACCTTTGATGAAACAATGCTTGGTTCTGCCACTGTCTATGCTGAGCATAATCAAGCAACAATCATCTCACCCTTTATTCTTGCGGGAGCAATGTCACCAGTTAGCATAGCTGGCACCGTTACACAAATTCTGGCCGAAGCGCTTGCAGGCATGGCTTATATTCAGCTTGTTAAACCAGGAGCGCCGGTGATATTTGGGTCGTTTGCAAGCGCAGTTTCTATGCAATCTGGAGCCCCCACTTCGAAAAGGAACGCCTAATCGAAG
>RQOP01000003.1 GCA_008373095.1 SAR202 cluster bacterium
GAACTTACTTGAATATTCCGTTCCGTGGTGCGGTTATTGGAGATTACTTGGTGTTTATGGGGATTAAGCTGTGAAATAGCAACCATTAAAGTTGATATGGGCCTTTGGAGTTCTTTTCTAAAGGATGTAGGGGGGAATAAATTGGGGAATGCATCATTTTCAATCATGGACACTTGCGGGATATCCTTTTCTTTCATGAGACGAACCGAGTGGGTGCTACTGTTATTATTTTCCATTTTGAATAGGGCACCAAGGGCGGCGAAGGGCAAAGTTTTTAGCTCGAAGATTCGGGAAACAATGTAATTCAATACATGAACAAATTGTTAAGAAATTGTTTTCAAAACACTTGATATTTAGATCGTAAATCAATGTAGAATAGGGAGTCCCTGTGGTTTTATATACGTTAGCTTGCGTAGATCACAATTTTTGGGTCCAGTTTCAGGGTATTTATGCAGCATATCCTTAGAATAATAAAAATTGCTCTGAGGTACAAATACAGATTAGCTTTTGCTTACCTATCTACTGTAGGAGCAATTGCTGCATATATTTTTCTTCCTAAATTATTTGGGGACGCCATAGACTCGGTGGCACAGCCTATTTTGGCTGGTGGCGAAGTAGAAACAAACACCCTTTACACATGCATAATAATTATTTTGATTTTAAGCGTCATTCGTGGGGGAATGTCCTATTTTCAAACCTATCTAGCTGAAACTTTGTCGCAGTATGTTTCTTATGATTTAAGGAATTCTTTCTATGACCATGTTCAGCACCAAAGTTTTGCTTTTCACGATAAACATCACACCGGCAATCTGATGTCGCGGGCCATTACGGATGTGGAAAATATTCGTATGTTCATAAATATGGGACTCGTAAGAGCTCCATACTTCATAGCACTTTTTGTCATAGTGGCGGCAATACTTATATCTATGAATTGGAAATTAGGTCTTTTGAGCGCTAGTTTCATGCCAATAGTAGCTGTGTACACCAGCTCTGTTCGACTTAAGATGAGGGCATTATGGCTGCTAGTGCAACAGAAAATGGCCGAACTCAGCATCATTCTTCAGGAAAATTTTTCTGGGCAAAGAGTAGTTAAAGCGTTTGCATCCGAAGACCATGAGGAAAATAGGTTCGAGATAAAAAATTCGGAGGTTTCTGATATTTACGTAGAGGCTGAGAAACTACGTGCTTCAAGTATGTCTTTCATGCTGTTTACTTTTATGGTGGCCATGGCGTTGATCATGTGGTACGGAGGACGTCAGGTGATGAACGGAGTTATGACTCCTGGTGAGTTGGCAGCCTTTGTTTTTTATCTCCAGATATTGGCGCTTCCGGTTAGGATGGCAGGATGGGTTGTAAACGCCTATGCAAGAGCGGCATCAGCTGGCGAAAGGATGTTTGAGATACTTGACGCTCCTTCTCCTGTGAGGGAAGCCTCGGACCCTGCTACTTTGGAAAATTCTCAAGGTCACGTTAAATTTGAAAATGTCTCTTTTGCCTATGATGATGGCAAACCAGTACTTAGGAATATAAATCTGGAGGCAAAACCCGGAGAAATAGTTGCGTTAGTGGGGCCACCTGGTAGTGGTAAGTCTACGATAGCCAACCTTCTCCCACGATTTTATGAAGTTTCTGCGGGAGCAATAACAGTGGATGGAGTCAATGTAAAAGAGTTTACTCTCCACTCTTTAAGAAACAGCATAGGGATGGTCCAACAAGATGTGTTTTTGTTCACTACATCACTGAAAGAAAATATTAAATATGGTCGAGAGAATGCCAGTGATGATCAAATGAAAAAAGCATCGGATATCGCTCAACTATCAGAATTTATTGAAGGTCTCGAAGACGGTTATGACACTTACGTAGGGGAAAGGGGTTCTACATTGTCGGGAGGGCAAAGGCAGAGAATGTCTATTGCTCGAGCAATTCTGCTCGATCCTCCAATATTAATATTAGATGATTCGACTTCCAGTGTGGATGCAAATACGGAGGATCAGATAAAGGCGGCAATGGACAATTCCATGGAAGGAAGAACTACTTTTATTATTGCGAATAGACTGAGTACGGTCCATAGCGCCGATAAGATAGTGGTTTTAAAAGACGGAAGAATTATAGAAGAAGGTACTCACGACGAGCTACTAGAAAAAGATGGCCTTTACAACGAGATATATGAGTTGCAACTAAGACCTCAAGACGAATTAACATCTGAGGTGGCTGAATGAATCTTGGATTAGGCGGGATGTCTGCGGCCAGAGGCCAGGCAGACGAAGAATTTTTCGGTTCAGTATACGATCAAAAGGTAATACTTAGATTAATTCCATACATAAAACCTTATACCCCATTGGTAATAGTTTCACTAGTTTCGATGTTAATCTACACATTTACACTGGTCGCCGTGCCTTGGTTAATACAGTGGGGTATAGATAATCCAATCAAAGGTGGGATGGAAGCATTTGGAAGAGGTGAGTCCCTTGATGAGCACATACGTCTTCTAAACATTCTTTTCGCTGTTTTTGTAATTAACGCCCTTACTAACTGGGGTACAAATTACCTTCAACAATACGCAATGCAGAGAGTTGGGCAAGGTGTGCTTTTTAGGTTGAGAAGAGCTTTATTTGGACATGTTCAAAAGCAATCCTTATCTTATTTTGATAACACTGAAGTCGGAAGGTTAATGTCCCGAGTTCAGGGTGATGTTGGACAATTGCAAGAGTTTGCCGCTTTAGTGGTTATGAGTCTTGGTGAATTGTTGAGCCTTGTGGGAATTGTGATTGCCCTTTTATTAATGGATCTTGAATTAGGTCTTATTACAATGGCTGTTCTTCCGATTTTGATGACTATTATGGTGACTTGGCAAAAGTATGCGAAAAGATCTTTTACTGAAATAAGGCGAAGGATCGCGATAGTAAACGCAGCTTTTAACGAAAATATATCTGGTGTAAGAGTGGTTCAAAGTCTTAACAGACAAGAAAGGAACCTTGAAATTTTTGATGAGAAGAACACTGCCCATAGGTGGTCGAATGTAATTGCTGGGAGGTATGCGGCAGGCCTTTTGCCAGCCGTGGATATTCTCACA
>RQOP01000004.1 GCA_008373095.1 SAR202 cluster bacterium
CTCATTTCACTTGTATTAATAGTGAAATGAAATAGGTCAGGACTGTCGGGATCTTCCATTTCAAAAAACTTCTTGAAAAAATATTTTCTTGCTTGGTCTCGATGATCCAAAGTTGAAATAGCATTATTTCTGCTGATAGATTCTCTGGTCATTAGGGTTGCAACTCTATCTTCAAATGAAGCAACAACTCCCACCCTTAGCACGTTAGTCATTTCTTTTAGAATCACATGCCCTCCTCTACCTACGAAAACTACATCCCCATCAGCAGCCATTTCTTTCATAGTGGATTCTATGGCCTCAATATATACCTCATCTTCAAGTTCATGGCCACGCGTTATTGTTGGCTGAGGCATGTCCTCATACTCTTCGGTCAATAGCGCAGTTATACCAGGACCAAAATAAGGATCGCCGGCTGATCCCGTAACCGCTGAACGCTCTAGAAGCCGCTGTAGCACTCGTATCCACTTCTCAGATCGGGTAGGAAGCTTTTCTTCCCTTTGGTGTAATGCCTCGACGGTGGCGCCTACCTCTTTAGCTATGTTAGACAGAAAAATCCGATCTACATAGTCAGCTTCCAATTTTTGAGCCACCAATGGGCCTATGTCCCTCGCTCCTCCTCCAGACATCCCGCCTAAAGTTATCGCATACATTTGTCACCTCCTAGGAAATAGATAAATCATTTTCTAATTGATATGGCGTCAAAAGTAGGAAAATATCGGTAGATCGAATGCTTACAGACATAACCCTGTCTGTCAAATTTCTAAAAATCAACCAAATAAAATAATGCTTCGTCTTGCAATATTTCCGTAGGACAAATTTCCTTCAGAACTATTACGGAGTTAATACCAACTACGTCTCCTCCCATCTTTTCCACCAGCAGTCTCGAGGCCTGCAGCGTACCGCCCGTTGCAATCAAGTCATCAACCAATACAACCCTCTGGTGAGGTTTCAAAGCATCCGAATGAATTTGAAGAGTATCTGAGCCATACTCAAGATCGTACTCAATTTCTTCAATAGAAAACGGCAATTTACCAGCTTTACGAATAGGGACAAATGGCAAATTCATTTCGTAAGCCAATGCCGATCCAAATATGAAACCTCTGGATTCAATACCTACTATAAGATCTGGAGTAATGGCTCTTGATCTCTTTGAAAATTCTTTAACACAATATCGAAAACATTCTTGGTTAAGTAACAAAGGTGTAATGTCCCTAAAAATGATTCCAGGTTCGGGGAAGTCTGGAATGCTTCTTATGTAACGTGTTAAATCCATTGTCAGCTCATTAAGGTCATGTTTTGTAGTAATAAATCGTAAAGCAATCGCATTGTTGAGAAATCTTATATCCTTACATAAATCGTAAAGCAATCGCATTGTTGAGAAATCTTATATCCTTACAGAGGAAAGAGAAACCGTGATAAAAATAGGTTTTGCATCAGAATATTTAAATATCCGCAAATTAATAGGGAGGGGAAAATGATTGGAGTCCTAACTCACCATTGGGCTAAGCAAGATAAATTTGAAAAAGCCAGAAACCTTTTGGACGGAAATGGTGAGGCTCAAAGCAAGGCACCTGGATTTATTAACCGAACCACATTGCTATCTAAAACAGATCCTACCCAAATTAGTTCCTTAGTCATTTGGGAAAGCGACAGCATTTACGACGAATGGAAACAGAGTCCAGAAAGGGCAAATGCGATGAAAAATGCAGACTCCATGTGGAGCAAACCTCCCATTTCAGAAAGGTTTGATATCCCTTAATTTAGAGAGGCAAAAGATAGTCATTCTTCAAAAGAGCTAAATACAACACACGCATTCTGACCACCAAACCCAAAATTATTAGAAAGCACGGTATTTATCTCAGATTTTCTTGCCACATTTGGAACATAATCTAGATCACATTCAGGATCTGAACTTTCATAGTTGATTGTAGGGGGAATTATGTCTGACTGTATTGTTTTTACAGAAGCCACGGCCTCAATTGCTCCCGCTCCACCCAAGGCATGTCCTATCATTGATTTGTTAGAGCTGATAGGAATGTTATAAGCAAGATCTCCAAAAGCAAGTTTAATGGCTTTTGTTTCGGATGCATCGTTAAGAGGGGTCGAGGTCCCATGTGCATTGATATAGTCAATGTCACCAAGTTGTTTATCGGCATTTTCTATTGCCCACTTTATGGCTCTTGCTGCCCCTTCTCCATTTTCATCAGGTTGTACAGCATGAAACGCATCTGAAGACACCGCGTAACCCACAACTTCTGCCTTTATTTCAGCCCCTCGGGCTATAGCATGATCTAATGTTTCCAATATCAATACACCTGCTCCTTCAGCAGGAACAAATCCATCTCGATTTGAATCGAAAGGTCTACTAGCATTTTCCGGTGGCCCGTCATATCTACTTAAAGCCCTAATAACGTGAAATCCGCCTAAGCCAATCCTGCTGATTCCTGCCTCACACCCACCAGCCACTATCACATCTGCGGCACCTCTTCTTATAGCTTCATATGCTTCTCCTACTGCCTGATTACCAGCTGCGCATGCAGTAATTACGGTAGATGAATAACCCTTCAAACCAAATACCCGACTAACCTGTGCAGCAGCCATATTAGGAAGTATCATTGGAATGAAGAAAGGGCTTACTCGCATACCGCCCTTTTCAAATAGTATTTTGGCATTGTCTTCCGTAGTTGGAAATCCTCCATTACCGTTTCCCATCACAACCCCGATTCTCTCACTATTGATTGATACATCAATACCTGAGTCTTCAATTGCTGTAGCCGCAGCAGCAACGGCAAATTGGGCAAATCTAGCCATTCTTCGAGTCTCTTTCGGATTAGCATACTGGCCTGCATCAAAGCCGGTCACTTCTCCAGCTATATCGCCTGGAAATCCCTCCGTATCACATTGGGTGATCCTACCAATACCCGAACGACCATTGGACAATCCGTCCCAAAATTCATCCACCGTTTCCCCTAAAGGAGACATCACACCGAGTCCAGTAACTACTACCCTTGTACCTTCTTTAGTCATTATTTTTTAAACCCTCTAGTTTCCATTTACCTTTATCTTTTTTTTACCGTTAATATTTTAAGGTAAATCGGGATATATCTCAGGTGAAATCTGCTTTAATACCTCCGACACTTCAGCTACGACCGACAAAGATCCAGTAGCCAATATCAAATCTCTATCCGAATATACCTTTAAAGCATATTCTAATCCCTCTC
>RQOP01000005.1 GCA_008373095.1 SAR202 cluster bacterium
ATAACCGATTGGTCGCAGGTTCGATCCCTGCCGGGCCCACCATAATAAAAGGAACGACTCTAATTTGCCTAAATTGATGCTATTCGGTCTTGTCGCAATATTTACTGCTATTTTTATAATGCAGTGGCCGGATTCCAAGCAACTGGAAGCTCACGGAAACATGAAATATATTCATCATTCCACTGCTGGTGAATTTGATTTAAAGGTAAGTCTAATTCCTCACCAGCCGATCACAGGATCCGTTCATTTTCATGTTGAACCAACTCTGATCTCAAATCAAGAACCCGTCGAAACCGCCATCATTACAGTGGTCATTCGGCAAGGAGAAGAAGCTTTTCAGTCACGGGCTGTAAATTCTCCCTCTTCCCCAACAATATATGATGCTAACTTAACGTTTGAAACTTCTGGAGAGTGGGAAGTAGAAGTAAAAATTTCTACCAAACCAGACGTTGAAGATAAAACCAAATTTCAACTAAATGTTTTGGACGGCGGGAGTGCCACAAGTAACGCAGCAGGAATATTTTTCCTATTTGTCTTTCTAGTGCTCATAGTTGGTTCATTAACTCTGTACCTAAAGTACGGCAGAAAAGCAAAAACTTGACAATTAGGGAGTTAAATCCTTTATGTCTTCCAGCCATTTCATTCCATCATCTTCTATAAAAGATGCCTGTACCAAATCCCCTAAGGTCATATGTTGCCTCAAGTGAGATGGCGTAAATTTACCTAAATCTTTATTTACATTTAAATCGTATTCTTCCCCATCTGATGTAATTATCGTAATACGACTAACCTGGGTAAAAGATTTTGATTGAAAATCAATAATTGAACCTGAAACGTGAAAAACAAACTGGCTATCATTAAGCTCTGAGGGTTCTCCACAAGATGCTAAAAGGGCAAACAATAGAAATATTTTTAAATAAATATTTGCGGCAAATAATTTATGCATCTTGGCACACTTTGAATTTATGCGGGCAAAAACCAATCACTAAACAGGTTCGGCAAAATTGATACTCAATTTAGATTGAACCTTTTGCAAGTTCAATCTAACATAAAATCTTATAAAGTTAGAACATAATTTTTATACAAATCTGAAAAATTTTACTCTGTCGAAAGTCATTGGATATCTAAACCTGAGAAGTGCTTCATGAATACAACAAATAAATTGGTATTCAGCTCCATCATCCTAGCATCTTTTTTATTTCTAACCCTTACCAGCGTTGCGCAAGTATTTGCAGATGAGGAATTGGACAATAGAGTTGTCATTTTGGGAATAGATATAAAGTCCATAAGTTCAAACCAATATCATGCTGACCAGATAGATACAGTAATTGGTCTGATGTCGACCATTAATAAAGGCGATGACTTTTATTTCATGCCGATGGATGCACCGAACAACTATATCGGTCCTTACCGAGCAGGTAATAACGATTTCGGAGAATTCACTGAACAAATTCGCCAAACAATTTCGAATTCTGAAAGTAACACCACTCTAGGAATAGAAGTTGATCAAACTCTCGGAGAGTCTTATGGACTTCTGGATATGGAAAGTGCTCCACCCGGTTCAGGGATCTACCTTATCAGTACCAACAATTACCCAAACCAACAAGAATACATCAGCAATAGAATCGACCCAGTCTTAGACCTATTTTTTGGAAGACAATGGCATGTATCCAGTTTCTCACTATCGGGCATCCCTGGGTCGACTGCTCAAGTGTCTAAAACATTGGCAAGCTCTACTGGTGGAAACATATTTGAACTCAACAACATTTCCGGTCTCAAATTATTCACAGACCACCTGCTGTACAAAGACAACAGAGGCACATTGATTTCTTCAGGCGAAAAGAAACTCACCTTTAGCGATCTACTTATATCAGACATAGAGGTCCTGCCCGGTACTGAATACGTAATGGCTTTATTCTTTCGAGATAATAATGCTGGCTCTTTAAGGTTAAAAAACCCTGACGGGTTGGAAGCATCCACAGGGGACAGGTCCTCCTCTACAGTTGTTGAGACCCCGAATGCCGTGATCTGGATAATAAATGAACCAACCCCAGGCATATGGAATGTGGACGTAACCGGAATAAGTGGACAGGTGTCTTCCTGGTATTTGACATCAAACAAATATAATCTCAATTTCCAGGTACCCGAAGTTGTTCCTACTGACGAGGCAGCTACTATCTCAGCCTTCATAACAGAAGCCCAATCTCTCACATTGATGACTGATGGGGCCTCAATGACTGCAGAAGTTAAAACCCCATTAGACACATCTGTAATGTACAAACTCAAAGACGACGGAACTGATGGTGATCTAGCATCTGGGGATGGTTATTATTCAGCTAATATTCCGGCACCTCTTGAAGAGGGAAAGTATGGAGTATCTGTCCAACTAAGCTGGCCAAATATTAATTACAATCTTACTCGTGATTTCATATTCGAAGCCCAAGTTTTTCCATCAATTGAAATGATTCCACTCTACACGACAAATTTATTTGTAGGAGAGGAATACACTGTGGCCACTTTATACGTCAAAGTGAAGGATGCACCATACGCAGTTTTACCATCGTTGATAGCGCCCCAAGTCACGAATGATTCGCAATTTGATGGGATTTTAAAAATTAACCCTCGTACCCCGGATGCGGATGGGAAAGCTTGGATGTATGATGTGATTTTTGCTCCAACGGAGCCAGGCCAGATTTCTACTATCTTCAACATTCAATTGGATTATGCCGATAGAAGCTATTCAAGAGCAACAGATAACCTAGTCTTGGAGTCTAAGTTGATACCACAGGCACCGGCCCAACGATATTCACCTCAGCCACCTCAGGCACCAACCGCCACGCCGGCCGATTCCAACAATTCTTCCGAAACAAATATACCATTGGGGCTTATTATTCCCGTATCGATTGTAATTTTATTGATTGCTATAGTCGCCATATACAGAAATTCGTTGCCGAAGCCGTATGGCTTCATAAGTGACGAATCTGGAAATCAGGCGCTGAATTTTAACAAATTACCCAATACAAACTTGTTTAAATCAATTTTTGCCCGCCATATTGTCACAGGCCCAGAAACTGGTTTGGAAGAATTTTCAGGATGCAACTTCACTTTTGGAAAAGGCACCCTTTTGGTAACAGCCACAAGTGCTAGTCATACAATTAGAATAAATAACCACCCACTGGTCGGCTCAGCATACATATCAGATGGAACATGGATCGGAGCAACGGGAAAACTGTTTCGATTTACCCTTGACCGTACATACCCGGATCAAATTTCTTAGTCCGATTTAATTGTAATTGTCTTTATGGCATCACCAGGCTTATTAGCAGTGCTTGGATCTCTTCGAGATATACTATTCACAACATCCATACCATTAATAACTTTTCCAAAAACTGAATGGCATGAGTCCGATGAACAATCCTTAGGTTTATCACTGGAGTCAAATCCATCCAAAAATTCGGTGGGTGTAAATGTTATGAAAAATTGGCTTCCGTTAGTTCCTTTCCCGTTGATTAATCCTTTGTTTGCCATAGAAAGAACTCCAGCTGAGTCATGCCGTGCATCTACGTGCAACTCATTATCAAAATAGTATCCAGGGCTTCCGCTACCAGTACCAGAAGGATCCCCTCCCTGTGCCATAAAATTATCAATCACTCTATGAAAGGTAGTACTATCGTAATAACCTTCTCTGGCTAAAAATACGAAATTATTTACTGTTTTTGGTGCCAGTTTTTCATATAAATCAACAGTGAATTTATCTCCACTCTCCATTTCAAAAACAGCTGAAAAATCATTCGCTGAATCGATAGAAAAAGGAGGAGGGCTATCGTATGTTTTGGATCTTGGTTCACCGGAACTATCGGTAGTAGTTTCACATGAAAGATAGATGAGAAAGAAAGCCATCAGAACCAATAATGTAATTGGTGTTGCAATCGGTATCGAAAATCTCATATCAGATATTCCTTATCCTGTGAATTAACCCGTTATATCTTTGATAGCTTTGATGGCTATGTAATATCCGTATAGGCCAAACCCCGTAATCACACCTCTGCAAGAAGGGGCTATTTGGGAGGCATTCCCTCTAGCTGCAGGATTAGAAATGTGAACTTCTATTGTGGGGTACTCAACCTGAGAAATAGCTGCCGCCAAGGCAGGGTGTCCAGCTGAATATCCAGCAGGATTTATGATCGCAGCATCATATCCATCCTCATGTGCCTGGTAAAATTTATTGATGACTTCACCTTCTATATTTGAATGGTAAATATCCACTTCAACGCCTAATTGATCAGCATATTTTTCTATTTGATTGCTGTAATCATCCATGGTGTCGCTACCAAAAATCTCCACTTGCGATTTCCCTCGCATATTTATACCAGCACCATGAACAACCAATACTTTAGTCATCAATTTATCTCCGCATGAACTTTTATTTCACAGATTCAGAATTTTAGCATAGGAATAAAATCAAATCTCAAGCGAGGACAAAGCAGCGTTTACAATGGTGGACACATCAGTACCATATTCCCTGTAAAGATCTTCCCTACTACCAGATTGGCCCCAATCATCAACCCCCAAAGATATTGTTCTACTCCCAATAGCGCCTCCCACCCAGGAAAGCGAATGAGGATGAGCATCTGCTAAGGTCAAAATCGGTGCTCCCGTAATATGACCGGGGAGAAGTGAAGCTATGTCCTCTGACAAACCATACCCTTTCTCAACTGATTCTTTCACTAAATTTCTGTAGTGACGATACAACGGTCCAGGACCCGTCACATTAATAACATTCGCTTGCACGCCTTCATTAAAAAGAATATCACTTGCTTCACAAGCTTCAGGAATCATCGCCCCGACGCTGACAATATTTATGCCAGCACCATTTTCGCTCTGAAATGAACCTGATGTACGGTCACGAAGACAATAAGCTCCTCTTAGAACCTGCAATCTTAATGATTCAAGTTGGACTGGGTCCGACGGTAACGCCAACAAATTCTGATCAACCGGTTTACTCGTCAGTCTCAGATATGTCGACTGACCTCTTTTCCTAATCTGGTGTAGAGCTGACAACATAATCCATTCTAATTCCTGACCAAAACAGGGCTCGTAGGCATCCAACTGAGGCATTTCAACTCCTATGGAAGCTGTCATCATAGATTGATGTGCTCCCCCTTCAGGGGCCAAACTTAAACCAGATGGAGTCCCTACCACGATGAACTTGGCACCTGAATATACGCTATACACGAATGCATCTAAGCCTCGTCTAATAAAAGGATCATACAAAGTACCAATGGGAAACAGCATCTCTCCATTCATTTCATAAGAAAGGCCAAGTTGACCAAGCATCATAAACAAATTGTTTTCAGAAATACCTAGTTCAATGTGTTGTCCATTTCTTGATTCTTCCCATTTCAAAGCTCGCACAATTTCTTCTTCTGGGAGGCTTTCATTTTCATTAAGTTTCCAAACGCCCACCCTGTTGATCCATCCTCCCAAATTCGTAGAGCTCGCGACATCGGGGCTGACGCTGACAATTCTCCTAGACAAATCCCCCAGGCTTCTAGACATATCGGTCAAAACTAACCCGAAAATTTGTTGGGTGGACATATAACCTGAATATCGCCTACCGAAGTCCCACGGGATCTCTTCATTTGGTGGCGGGGTGACCACTTCAGGTCTATCTAATTTTTCGGCGGTTGCCTCAAGAAATCTACTTTCATCCGACTCGTCATCAAACCCACCCCATATATTTTCTTTTTCAATAGTCAAATTTTTCCTGAGTTCCTCCATTTGACTATCAGATAATATGACTGAATGGTTTTGTGGATCCCCTACCGAGGGAAGCCTATATCCTTTCAAGGTATATGCAAATACAACGCTAGGGGCATCTGTTTTGTCGGTCTCCTGAAAAGCGTTTCGAAGAGTGGAGAAATCATGCCCTCCCATATTATGAAACAGGCGATTCAATTCATCATCACCATAATTTGATATAAACCTCTTCATATCATCGGGATAGGCAGTATAGGTGGGGAGCCATGTCCGTAATTCTTCAACGTTAACTCTTAAGAGTCGTTGATAAACTTGGTTGCTCATATTGTCTATGGCCTCTCTTAGCATTTCCCCTTTTGGTAAAAGAAAGGCCTCTTCCAGCAAAGCTCCATATTTGGCCTCAACCACATGCCATCCATTGGCTACAAACATTTCTTTCCATGCGCCAACTCTTATGCCTGGAATTACTCGATCAAGGCTCTGTCGATTCAGGTCAACAACCCATAATATCTCGGTGGCATCCTGCATAGCCGGTTCGGCAATAGCCTCCCACACTGACCCTTCATCTAATTCTGCATCCCCAACTATCGATATATATCTTCCATTCGGATGATCTCCATGGCTGTGAGAGTTATTGTAGGATCGAACAATTGAAGCAAAATTGGGAGCCACGGGCCCAAGACCTACAGATCCAGTGGAGAAATCAACAGCGTCCGGATCTTTTGTCCTACTAGGGTATGCTTGGAGACCATGGTGAGCCCTCAATTCAGTCAAATATGACGGATCTAAATTACCCAGAAGGTATTGAATAGCATGGAAAACAGGAGACCCATGCGGCTTTACAGAAATCCGGTCCTGGTTATTCATGAAATCAAAATACAAAGACGTCATCAATGTAACAATGGAGGCGCTAGAAGCTTGATGGCCACCGACTTTCGTACCATCCGGATTTTTCCGAATATTATTGGCATGATGTACCAGTTGCATCGCAACCCATAGAACACGATCTTGTATCGTCTCCAAAAGTTGAATAGAAGGTTGGGCCTCAGTTTTAACTGAACCAGTATCAATTTCCACTAATCACCACCTCGAAAATACCTCGAAAATGCTTCATCACAGAGTATAGCACTCACGATACAATATAGTACCTATGGTAATTATTTGATGTATCTGGCTATCCAATCCAAACCATCAACTGTAGAACCTGCTGGCACATATTCACATCCTATCCATCCTTGGTAGCCAAGACCGTCAATAAAATCGAATAAATATTCGTAATTTATTTCCCCTGTCCCTGGTTCATGTCTACCTGGATTATCCGCCAATTGCATATGGCTTATTAAATGCAAATTTGACTCTATCGTCCGAGCTAAATCACCTTCGCTGATCTGCATGTGATATATATCGTGTTGTAAATAGAGATTGTCTGAGCTCACCAAATTTATTAATTCTGTAGCTTGGTTTGTTCGATTTAAGAAAAATCCTGGGATATCTATTGTATTAATACTCTCTATAATGAGCTTCACTCCTGCCTCTTCCATAATTGGCGCTGCATATCGGAGGTTGGCTATGAAAGTATCTTGGGCGGTTTGTTCCGATACTGATGCTGGCTTTATGCCCGCTAGACAATTCACCTGTGGACAACCCAAAGCCGAAGCATATTCAGCCGCCAGCCCAACACCCTCTCTAAATTCATTGATTCTGTCTGGATGACAGGCAATTCCTCTTTCTCCTGCATTCCAATCACCGGCAGGAAGGTTGTGTAAGACTTGCAACAAATCATTTTCACCTAACAAGTTTACCAATTGCTCTTTAGAATAATCATAGGGAAACAAATACTCCACGGCCTTAAAGCCTGTGTCAGCAGCGGCCTTAAACCGCTCAGTAAAATCTACTTCATTGAACATCATGCTCAGGTTCGCTGCAAAATTTGGCATTTTTACTCCTTCCCCAATCTTTTTAGTTCCTAGATTGTATATCTGTTTTACAACATAAACACTATATAGCGATCCGCACTATAAACATCTTTAAAAGTATCAACCATGATAGAATTCCTACCCACATGGGGACGCGCGGATTCGACAGGGGATGTCACCGCGGGATTGCAGGTCGGGGCGCCTTCCTCCTCGTTAACAAGATGGCAAAAAAGTAACTGGCAATAAAGAGCTAGCACTAGCCGCTTAAGCGGCTACGTCCTTCACGTCCGATCCCCGAAGGTAGTGAAAGGGCGACAATAGACGGGGTGCAGTCAGTTAAATGCCGATATATCTGACTAAAGACAATCGGCTAGTCTGTTTCAAGCGCTAGCCGGTCGGGGCTTGAGCAGTCGAACTTAATGATCGGATAAGCCTGTAGTATATCCCGGTCGGGGTGTCTTCTGGACGGGGAGTTCGACCCTCCCCCGTCTCCACCATTTAAACCCAAAAAACAGTTAACCGATTGCAACCAAGTTACAGCGGTGGCCGCTCAAGATGCCAACTCGTATTCTGCTGATATGCAAAAGCTACATTCATCACGGTAGATTCATCAAATGGTTTTCCTGCGATCTGTATTCCCAACGGTAACCTAGTATCACCTATCTTCGTAAAACCACAACCGACTGAAAGGGCCGGGCCACTAACCAAACTAAAAAACCCGCGATATGATGCTTCCGTCAATGCTTGGATGGCTGCTTCCTTACTTTTGATACCGGGTTCCAAATTCATTACAGTAGCTGGTTCCGACGCACCAGGCATTGCTAATACGTCATATTTATCAAGCGCATCCAAAGCCTGCTTACGAACCAAGGTGCGGATCTTTTGTGCCTTATAGTAAACCTGCGAAGGAATTAGCTCCCCGGTTGTAAACGCGACTCTTGTGTTGTGGTGAAAATCTTCCAAATTTTCACGCAACCATTCTGGGTGAAGACTAGATCTCTCAACCGCACTTATTATTCGGCTTGCAACACCTGCAATAGGCGCCAATGGTATTGATATTTCTTCTACTTTAGCCCCCAAACCTTCAAGTATTTCAACTGCATCCAAAACACCTTGTCTAACCGCATCTGTAACTCCCATTACCTTTGGATCTAGAAATTCTTTTACCAACCCAACTCTAATACCTTTTACATCCCCAGTTAGAGCAGACCTATAATCTGGAACCGGCAAATCTTTCGTGTAATGATCATTCTCATCAAATCCTGCAATTGCACCAAGTGTTAGGGCGCAATCCTCTACTGTTCGTGAAATTGGACCTATTGTGTCCAAAGACCAAGATGCTCCATCAACCCCGTATCTACTCACCCTACCCCATGAAGGTCTGATTCCCACTAAACCACAATTAGCAGCAGGTCCGCGTACAGATCCCCCAGTATCTTCCCCGAGAGAAGTGGCACACATGAAAGATGCAGTAGCCGCGCCTGAACCAGTGCTGGAAGTCCCTGGATTTCTGGTCAAGTCCCACGGATTACGGGTTACGCCAAAAGCAGAAGTAATTGGGTCCCCCATAGCAAATTCCGTCATATTTAATTTACCAAGAATTATTGCCCCAGACCTTTTAAGACCTTTGACTACCGTAGCGTCGAAATCAGGAACAAAGTCTTCCCTGATTTTTGAAGCGGAAGAGGTACGGGTTCCATTTGTGTATATTTGGTCTTTAACACCAACCGGGACCCCATGCAAAGGGCCTTTAATTGACCCGGCAATAACATCAGCTTCTGATTGTCTGGCTGCGTCTAGTGCCTCGTCAGCCATCACTGTAATAAAAGCATTCACTTTGTCATCAACTACCGCAATGCGATCCAGGTAGGCTCTTATAACCTCCACCGGTGAAATTTGTTTTTCTTTTATTTTGTCTGCAAGCTCTGCTGCAGACATGTATATCAATTCATTGCTGCTCATAAACTTAGTCCCTCTTGTTCAAAATAATCGGTAGCGGTTCAACAGAATTAATCCCTTCAGGGTTAATTTGTGCTATTGCTTCCAGCATTGCATTCAAGCTATGAGCTACATCTGTAATATCAGAATTTTTAATGTCTAGGTTTACTGACTTGGCCAGTGTACGAATTTCGTCCTCATTCAATCCGGACATAACTAAACCTCCTTATAATTTTGCTGACTTTTCGAGGATTATAGAATAAACCATATCTATTTGGTCCTTATATAATTGATTAGAACTCTCATTTGTATTTAAAGTACTACCTTCTTAGGAAGAAAAATCTTCTCATAGGGTTGAACCGTATTTGTATAAACCATGATGGTGTTTGAAAATTGCAAAAAGTATCTGATGTAGACATATTAGTAATAGGTGGCGGGCCAGCTGGCAGCACTGCTGCTTCCATGGCAGCTAAATATGGTCTTTCAGTAAAGATTTGTGAAAAATCTAAATTCCCCAGGGAACACGTTGGTGAATCTTTGCTGCCAGCAAGCATCCCAATATTAGAAGAATTAGGGTTAGGGGAGAAAATTAAAAAAGCAGGATTCCTACCCAAATATGGGGCGACCATGGTTTGGGGTAGAGATAAAACACCATGGTCCTGGAGGTTTAGCGAAACAAATAAGCAAAATACTCACTCTTATCAAGTTTCAAGACCAATATTTGATGAAATACTGCTAAGGAGATCGGAGGAACTCGGCGTTTCGGTTGAAGAAGAGGCCACCATCGACAAAGTAAATTTAGAGGAATCAAATAGAGGCGCTTTTGTAACGAGCCTGAATAAAGGTCAATATTTTCAACCTGCTAATTTTATAATTGACGCTAGCGGCCAATCTGCTCTTATAGCTCGAAGTCTGAAAATTAGAGAATGGGATGAAAGCTTCCACAACCTGGCTGTTTACGGTTATTTTTCCGGAGCAACAAAACTCGAAACACCTGATGAAAACAACATATTCATTGAGTCCTATCAAAACGGTTGGGTCTGGAGCATACCCTTGGCAGACGGTACTACCAGTGTAGGGGTAGTCGTGGATTCTAAAAACGCCAGTACACAATTGCAAAAAACAGATCCAACGGCATACTTGTTGTCAGAATTATCCTTATCTCCAAAAACATCAGATATGCTCTTAAATTCCAATCTGACAACTAATGCCAAGGTGGTAAAAGACTGGTCTTACACCACATCCAAAATGGCTGGCAATGGTTGGGCTTTAGCAGGAGATGCCGCTTGCTTTATCGATCCTTTGTTTTCTTCTGGAGTTCACTTAGCAATGATGTCGGGGGTACTCTCCTCGGCATATGCCGTTACCTATCTAAAAGATAGGATCCTAGGGGAGGAAAGTGCGTCTGTATATGAAACGACATTCAGGCAAGAATATGATCATTTCCGGGACCTGGCATTGTTATTCTATTCTAGCAATAGAACGGTTGACTCTTATTTCTGGGAAGCTCGTCGATTATTCAAGGAAGAAAACTATTTTTCCGACAGAACATCTTTCATAAGGGCAGTGTCAGGTCAATCAGTTCGAGGTTATGAAAGGGTTGCCTTGGAAAGAGGTGAATTACCAAATGAATTTATGTCAGCTATAAACTTGCATAATGAAGAATCAGAAAAAAGGAATGCCCATTTATTAAAAATTCAAAATTCAATACAAATGCAAGTTCCAACACTTTCGAATGAAGTCAAATTAGAAAAAAAACCTGTACTGTCAGAAGGGGAATTTCAATGGGGAACAGTGATTACTACCCCATTCAGGAAAGAAGGAGTACCATGCAGCAATTTAGTAGCTAATCTGTTGATGAAAATAGATGGGAAGAAATCATTAATTGATATCGTAGATGACCTATCACGGTCAGCCAGCGAATCTGCAAAAGAAAAACTTCTCAAATACAGCATAGATACGATAAGTATCCTTTATGTTGAGGGAGTTATAGATAACCTCAGTTAACATTATAAAAAATTAAGGAGAAATTCATGTTAGAAGACATTCAAGGAAAAGTGGCGTGGGTAACTGGTGCAGGAACAGGAATCGGTGAATCTGGTGCAATCAAACTAGCAGAAGCTGGATGCAAGGTAGTCCTTTCCGGTAGAAGACAAGACGTACTGGAGAATGTGGCGTCCAAAATTTCTGGGGAAGTATCTATACAACCTTTAGACGTTTCAGACAATGACGCTGTGGTATCTGTGGCGGAGGCAATTTTAAATGAGCATGGTCAGATTGACATTGGGGTATTCAGCGCAGGAATCAATGTACGGGAACGAAATTGGCCGGTAGTATCAATAGACGACTGGAATAAAGTTATCAACATAGATTTAAACGGAGCTTTTTACTGCTGCCAGGCAGTTTTGCCTTCGATGAGAAGTAATGGTGGAGGGCTCATTATTAACATTTCATCTATGGCCGCCAAAAGTGCAGGAGCCTTAACCGGGCCAGCCTACACTTCTGCCAAACATGCAATGAACGCAATGACGGCCAGTCTAATTGTTGAAGAAAGAAACAATGGAATCAGAGCAACAGCATTATGTCCAGGAGAAGTTGCAACTCCGATTTTGGAACAACGACCTGTACCTGTAAGTGCTGAAGATCAAGCTAGAATCCTTCAATCTGAAGACCTCGGTGAACTTATATTATTTTTGGCGAAGCAACCGCCACACGTAACAATAAATGAGGTTCTAATTAACCCTACATGGAATAGGTTCGGATAAAAAAAGTTAGGCTCTTCGTACGATGCCGTTCGGAGAGCCTAATAGCTTTATTTTAATCACCAGGGGCAGCAGCAATTTCATCAGACGTTTCGGGTTGTAGTTCCTCAAATTTTTTCCCTGTCTTAGGATCAACCTCAAAGGGGCTGTCTAGTCCAAGTTCATCTGCTATTTCTCTTACGGCCGGTAACACTTCCTCTCCCATTAGTCGAAGGCTTCTCATCTGATCATCATGAGTCATGGCACCATCACCATCCCAGAAAAACACTGAGCCTGGCCTGAGATATTCAAGAACATGTCGTATTTTAGGTATAACAGTTTTAGGGGTACCGGAAATAATTGTGTGATCCGACACTTGATCCTCAAATGATCTTGATAATTGTCCGCCCCTATTAGCAGTTGCAACTTGTGCAGTTGGGAGCGTTCTTCTACGCGATGTCATTCCTGGCAATTTATTTAGAGCAGGATTGGCAGTCCCCTCATTCCCTGCGTTGAATGGGTTGCTTGGGCCCTGGACAAACTTTCTGGCTACTTCCTCGGCGAGTTCTTCGGTCTCATCTACATGAACTTTCCACAAATATCCGAAATTCTGTGGCCCCGCCTCATAACCCTCTTCCCGGGCTGTCTCTTTATATACTTCAAAAGATTGTCGAGTTGGTTCTAACTGAGTGGCAAGCATTATGTAAGGTATTCGTTGTCTTGCTGCCCACATAACTGAATCTCTACTAACTACCCCGGGAAGCATGATTGGAGGATGTGGCTTCTGGTACGGTTTCACCCAAGGATTAACATATCGGTACTGGTAGTGCTTCCCTTCCCATCTGAAAGGTCCCGGCTCAGTCCATGCCTTAACGATAAATTCGTGTGCTTCCTGGAATCTTTCCCAGTTATATGCTGGGGGTGAATTATGAGAAACACTTTCTCTAGCTGTACCGCGAACCCATCCAGAAACCAATCGGCCTTTAGAAATCATGTCGATGGTTGCTAGTTGCTCAACCAACCACAGGGGGTCATCCCAAATAGGAAGGACATTACCCAAAAGTACTATCTTTGCCTTATTCGTTATCCGAGCCAGGATGGAAGCCTCTACATTTACGGTGCTTCCCATACAGAACGGGCTACTATGGTGTTCATTAAGCATCAACCCATCAAAGCCCATCTCTTCAGCGTATATTTTTTCATCTAAATATCTGTTATACAGGTCTGACCCAAGCATCGGATCGTAAATATCATTACTGACTGTTAAGTCCTTAATCGACTTTCCAGTAGCCCCAAAATATCCTGATTTCGGGTCTTGATATGGCCTCTCCGTAAAATGTCCGATGAACATATGCTCCTCCCTATCTGTTTTATTTGCAGTTAACTAAGAAATTTCGTTATTGCCTTTAGAAAATCGTCTACTTTTTCTATTTCCGGTCTATGTCCACTTTGATCAATCAGGTTAAGTGATGATCCAGGTATTGATTCGTTATAGATCCTAAATGCATCAACGGGGACAATGGAATCCTGCTTACCAGCGATTATTAAAGTCCGCAGGCCTTTTAACCTTCGTAGTAAATATGGCAATGTCTGGTTGTACATATAAGGTTTCCACGCCAATCGCGCAGATTGCTCCCTGCCAACTTCCCACAATTCCTCTTGCTCCGGCGAAGGTTCCTCTGGCCTTATCAGTGAATATTCCTCAACTGATTTAGGATTCAAAAAACTTTCTTCTAAAAAGTCAGGGGCCAAATTGAGAAAAATATCATAAATCTCCCCCTCCTCAGGTTTAACACCCATCGGGCCAACGAGAATAAGTTCTGAGAATTTTCCTGGATCCATAACAGCCATTTCCGCAGCCAACCACCCGCCCATAGAAAACCCAATTAACTTAATGTTAGAAATATTCAAATCATCAATAACTTGAAGGTAAACCGCTGCTAGATCACTCACCTTCATGGCCCATTCCAATCTATCTGACTCATCATAACCAGGATGACTGGGAGCCATTACCTTGTATTGTTCAGACAATTTCTGATGATATTTTCTCCACCCAGGAAACCCTAACTCTCCATGTAGAATCAACACCGGATCACCCGATCCTGATGTTCGCATTGTGAGTTTGCCTTCTGGTATAACTATTTCTTCTTCTGTATATGCGGAAGAATCTCCTGACATTCCATATTCCTCAAGTTAGTATTCATTAATATTACGTCTAATTGCGCGATTATAGCGGAAATCTTGGAAAAGTCAGAGTTTTGAGAATTTGTTGTATTATCCGGCATAGTTTTATACTGCCGGTAAATCAACTCATGTTAATGCAAGTTGGCGAGGTGTCTAAATGTCTGGAATAAAATCCGGTATCTTCATTATGCCCTTCCATCCCCCAGACAAAAATTTATCGCAATGTCACGACGAAGATCTAGAGCTATTAATCGAGGCCGATGAACTTGGCATTGATGAATTTTGGGTCGGAGAACACCACACATTGTCATGGGAACCAATTGTGAGCCCTGAGATGTTTATCGCAGCCGGGTTTAGGCAAACAAAAAATATTAGGATAGGTCCAGCACCACTTCTTTTAAACTTCCATCACCCCGCACAAGTTGCAAACCGACTGTCATTTTTGGATCATTTTTCACACGGCAGGCTTAATATAGCGTTTGGCCATGGAGGCGCTCCTTCAGATTTTGAAATGTATGGGCTGGAAAGCTCAGAAATGCAAAAAATGTCCGAAGAATCAATGCGTATCATTCTAGAAATGTGGGAAAAGGAACCTCCCTATGAAATATCAGGAAACTATTGGAATGTGGTTCTGAAAAGCCACGATGAAGATATCGGATACGGCAGAATACAGAAACCTCTACAAAGCCCTCATCCTCCCATATCTGTTCCTGTAACCGGATACAATTCAAATTCTGCGAAGATAGCAGCAAAATATGGGTTTTCGCCTTTTAGTCATTCGATTACTTCTCTACCGGTGCTAAAAGACAACTGGAAAACTTATTCTGACTCCAGAAGTTCTCTTGCATTAGAAGCGAATCGTTCTGATTGGAAATTGGCACGCACTATATTCATAGCAGATACTGACGAAGAAGCCATCAAGAGAGCCAAAAGCAATAGTATATCTAAAGCATATAAGTATCTTGCATCCGCCATCCAAAAAGGGCCAGGGCTTGCCATCATGAAATCAGATCCAGACCAACCAGACAGTGAAATAACTGAAGACTATCTGATAGATAACCTAGTTATAGCGGGATCAGTTGATACGGTAATTGACCGTTTACATGAGATTACGGAATTCCTTGGTCCGTTTGGAACCTTGATAAATATGTCATTTGACTGGATTGACGAAAGTGACAAAAAAAGTTGGTTAGAAAGCATGTCTCGGTATCAAAATGAAGTAATACCCAAACTCAGTTCGCAGCTTGAATAGTTTGATGGCATAGGGAGGTTACTATGGCTAACAATTATAGGAAAAATCGCACAAAATCCGCCTTATTGAGTGGGGAAACAATCAAAGTACCAGAAATTAACAGGGTTTTTGACCCTACTGTAGTTGAAACCATTGCTTCAGTTGGGTATCAATGTGTCTGGATTGACATGGAACACAGTCACGCAGATTTCAAAGATCTTAGTACCCTTATACTTGCAGCTCGTACTTGGGAAATAGATGTATTTGTAAGAATTCCCCATGGGCCTTATAACCAAGTAATAAAAACCCTGGAACTTGGTGCCTCTGGTTTAATATGGCCACACTGCAAAAGCAAAGAAGAAGCAGAAGCTTTCGTAGAAATGGCCAAATATCATCCAGAAGGTATGCGTGGTATGGGAGGAGGAAGAGATTCCTTTTTTGGAAAAAGCGAAAAACCGGCATATTTCAACATCGCAAACGAAAACGTTTTGTTGGGTGTGATGATAGAAGACAAAGAAGGGGTAGAGGCCTCCGATGATATTGCGTCAGTGGATGGCATCGACCTACTGTTTGTTGGACCTGGTGACTTATCACAAAGTTATGGTGTCCACAGAGACCCGGGAGATCCAATCTCTAAACCAGTTATTTTAGAGGCCTTCGAAAAGGTTGGAGCATCCTGCAAAAAACACGGCAAATTTATGGGCACCGCAGTTGATCCGGGGGAGTCTATGAGCATGGCAGTATCCAGAGGCACCACTTGGCTAAACTGCTGCCACGATGTGACAGCCATCACCACTGGCTATGAATCCGCAATGCAACAAACAAATCACATTATCGAAAATACCAACCTACTTTAGGAAATATTAACTGAACCGCTATAGTCAGACTTAGCCTTATCTATCGCACGCATCCTGCCATCCATGAGAACGTCCACTCTATCTTTGGCCCATTGGTTTGAAACCTCCATACCGGCGACAGAACCCTGAAATTGCGGCATCACATATCTTGCTAGAAGTTCATAGCTGTGGAGTATACTTTCTCTAGGTGCCCAGTCAACAGTCTGAACTAGGAATCCTCCAAATCCACCGCTTTCTCTGGCCAAATTATTTATTCCCTCAATACAGTCGTCCGGCGTCCCAACTATCCAGAAACCATTATCAGACATCCAGTCAACGACCTGATCTCTGGGCCCATCAAAAACAGGTTTTCTGCCATTGGTGCCCTCGGTGTAGTCTCTCAAGAATCCTGCTGCTCCTTCCCTAGCCTGCTCACGAGCTTTCTCTCTAGTTTCAGCCAAATGCACGGGTACCACTAAACGCCAATCTTCCCTTTTTACTACTTGCCCATGTTTTTCAGCAGATTCTTCTGCTATATCCCATAATTTCCCATAGTCAGCCCGATCTGCCAGTGGATCTCTCGGCACTGTTATGGTTAAAACAGAAGCACCATGTTTACCAGCAAGCTGAACTCCAGAAGGTGACTGAATAGATGCTACAGCAATTGGCATATGAGGCTTTTGGTAAGGCCGAAGCTGCAACAAGGCCTCATTCAATTCAAACCAATCCGCCTTGTAGGTTATTGGTTCAAGTTCCGTAAAAAGTCTTAGGATAATTCCTAAGGCTTCATCCATTTTCGCTCTTTGAGTAGTAGGATCTATACCCATCATATATGCGTCTGTTGGCAAAGCACCTGGACCTACCCCAAACATGACCCTTCCCCTTGTCATATGATCCAGTTGAACCATTCTATTAGCGACCATAAACGGATGATGGTACGGCAAGCTTACAACCCCGGTTCCAAGATTTATATGCCTTGTTCTTTCTGCAGCCGCCGCTATAAACAACTCAGGAGAAGATATAGTTTCCCATCCGGCGCTATGATGTTCACCAATCCAAGCCTCGTCATATCCCAAAGTATCCAACCATTGAATCAATTCCATATCTCTTTCCAATGCCAAGGTAGGATTTTCCCCGACCTTATGGAAGGGACCCAAGAAGATACCAAATTTCATTTTTTCAGGTAGATTCATTTTTCACAGTCCTCTGAATTCAATCAATCATAACGTTCCATATTATGAGATCATATGCGAGGATCTTGATCATGACAAATAGACAATAAACTGCCATAGCAAAGTCAACATGGCTTTTAGGTAACCTCAATAAATATATCTTGAAAATTAATCTCTTTTACGGTTGGAAGATCGCCTTCACGGCTTTGGTTGTGAACGCTGTGATATCTGCTCCTGCATACGGCGCTACAGGGCTTTGGATAGACTCCCTAGAGTCCGAATTTGGATGGAGCCGAACTCAATTGTCCATAGCCTTTTCATTGGGACAATTAGAAGGGAGCATTGCCGCCCCCATTGTCGGTTATCTGATTGATAAGATTGGAGGCAAGAAAGTGGCCTGTATGGGAGCAATGGTCTCCGCAATTGGATTTCTATTGCTAAGTCAGACGGTCCCCGTCACTGAATCTAGGGAAAATTGGTTAGACCCAACCATATTTTATTTTTCCTACATAACGATAATGTTTGGGGTGACCTTAGGCGGCTGGATCCCAATGACGGTCATAATAAATAATTGGTTCTCAAAAAACAGAAGCCTGGCCATGTCCATAGGGTCTGTAGGATTCTCCGTTGGGACTTTTGCGATAGTTCCTCTTCTGGCCATACTCATTTCTTCAGACGATGTGGGTTGGCAAGCAACTGCCATCGGGCTGGCTATATTCTTTCCTCTTTTACTGGTACCGATTACCAAAATTATTAAGAACACTCCAGAAGAAATAGGAGAAGTCCCGGATGGCAAGGTAAGTCTCGGGCGTGTTGAAAATAAAGTTGGTGCTTCAATTCCTACAGAAGCAAACGATTTCACATTATCTGAAGCTCTCCGGGAAAAAGTTTTTTGGTATATTGCCATTGGACACGGTGCCTCTGCAATGCTCACATCAACTATGATGGTCCACCTTATATTAGCCTTCAAACACCAAGGAATTTCCCTCCAAACTGCTGCATTTATTTGGGGTATAGCTATGGGAATTGGGGGCGTTTCTCAAATACTGGGAGGATTTTTGGGCGACAGAACTCCAAAACATATAGCAGTCTGTATATTCGGATGTGTCCAGGCAATTGGTGTATCTATCGCAGTCTTGGTGACCAATCTATGGATGGCCATACTTTTTTCTATAGTCTATGGAATCGGGTTTGGGGCCCGAGCTCCTATAACAACGTCCATGAGGGGCGATTATTTCGGTCGTAAAGCCTTTGGGAAAATTATGGGTGTGTCGGCTATGTCGATGATGTTAATGACAATGTTTGGCCCGATTTTCGCGGGTCGCTTATTTGATCTTCAGGGGGATTACAAAAGCGGGTTTTTGATACTAGCGCTGGTAGGGTTTATAGGAAGCCTTATATTTCTCTTAGCAAAAAAGCCGACATCACCTGAAAAGGTGTAGGTGACTACACAACACACCGTAAGTTGTATTTTATTACATATTTATATATACTAAATGTATCAAAATACAAATGAGGTCAATTATGTTCAATAAGATACTACTTCCTGTTGATGGATCCGAAACTTCAAAAACTATCATTCCTTACTGCGGTAACTTGGCCCAAGAAAATGATGGTCACATAACTTTATTTTTTGTAGAAACCGGAGATGTATCAAGTGAACCATTTTTGGATAGCGCCATAAACGAACTGCTTACCAGCGGGTTGAAAGCGGATAGCATTCGAGTCAGAGGAGCCGCCGCTGAACAAATCGTTTTCTACGCAGAAAACAACAACTACGACTTGATAGCCATGTCGACTCAAGGCCGAAATGGGATGAAACGAGCTGTTATAGGCAGCGTAACTGAGGAGGTGATTAGGAATACTTCTCTTCCTGTCTTGACGGTAAATGGATCCAGAAACAATTCAGGAAATGGAATGAGAATTGGCAAAATTATTGTCCCATTAGATGGCTCTACACTTTCTGAGTCTGCTCTACCTTTTGCCATTTCGTTGGCATCGGAAATACCATCTGATCTTCTAATCACCAATGTAATAAGTCCTACAAAAGTCATTGCAGGTGATCCAATACTGGATGGACTAGTAACTTTTGATGAGACTTCACATACCGTGAAAGCTAAGAAAATAGATTCGGATCAATACTTATTTGAAACTACCAACAAGCTGTCAGGCAATCCGGCTACCATCGAGTCAGAGGTATTAGAGGGTGAACCTTCGCAGGCAATAATGGCCTTAGTAGAACGGCACACAGACCCGTTGGTTATTTTGGCTTCCCATGGGAGAGCTGGCCTCAGCAGGTTAGTAATGGGTAGTGTGACTGAAACCTTGATGAGAACATCAGATTTTCCCATTTTGGTCATCCCGGAAAAATCTGAATAGGAAATCGACCTATGCAAACATTTATGCCTTACCCTGAATTCAAAAAAAGCGCAAAATGCTTAGACTTTAGGAGACTGGGAAAGCAAAGGGTGGAAGCTATGCAAGTGCACCGTATAGTGTCAGGTAAACGCACTGAGGGAGGGTGGATAAATCACCCTGCTGTCAGAATGTGGTGGGGTTACCAAGATGCATTAGCAGCCTACCATAACGCTATGTTGTATGAATGGATTTATCGCGGCTACATAAATAACATGCCCAAAATACCGCACGCAGTCGACTATGTGATGCCAGAATTTATAGGTAATAAAAAATTTCACGATTCACACAAATCCAATTTGCTTAACAAAGATTTTGATTACTACAAAAAGTTTGGCTGGTCAGTAGAGCGAGATATGCCGTATTACTGGCCAGTACAGTAAATCAGAGTAATTATTCGATTTTGACCTAACTGACAAATTCGGAAGGAGATCCATCAAAAACAACCCTACCTCCCTGAAGGGAAATAATTTTGTCCGCATAATGCAAGGCCATATCTATGTCATGGGTTACGACTAATAAAGTCCTTCCTTCCAAAGAAACTTCTTTAAGCAAACTGTAGAACTCTTCTCTTGAATTTCTATCTACCGAGGACAATGGTTCATCCATAATGATCATGTCCTTTTCCTGAGCAATAGCGAAAGCTAACCAAACACGTTGCTTTTCTCCTGCCGAAATATCGGAAAAATTGCGTTCCAACAGGCCTTCAAGGTGAAATTGTTCCGCCAATGCGTCGAGAATTTCTTGTCGAGAATCACTACCTTTATTATTTTTCTTTATGGCTACTGATATTACTTCCCCTACTGAAAGAAATGGAGGATCAGGCAAATTTTGCGGCAAATAAGAAATGTCTTTTGGGTCAACTGTGTCAACATTCCCAGAATTAACTTGCAAAATTTTCATGATTAGCTTGAGAACTGTAGTTTTACCCGACCCGTTGGGCCCAACCAGGCAATAAAAGGAATTAGGAGATATTTCAAATGAAACACCCTGCAATATCTTCAGATGCTCAATTTCAACGACCGCATTGGACAAGGTAATCACTACTTATACCTCCAGGCCAAATACATCATAAGCGGAGCTCCCAACATCGTCGTTGCGAGCCCGACTGGCAGTTCTATAGGAGCAAACAACAACCTTGCCACCTGGTCCGATAATAAGGTGAGTAGACCTCCAGTAAAAGCGGAAATAAGTATCAATGACACTGGAGAATTTCCTACAAATCGCCTACCGATATGTGGTGATATCAAGGCAACAAATCCAATAAGACCTCCCGCATATACGGAAGAGCCGGCTAAAGCAGCGGCAATGGACATTAAATAAATCCGAGTTTTTATTGGGTTTACTCCCAGTGATTTGGCAATATCATCTCCTAAAGTTATCGGCAACAACCTTGAAGAAAAAACAAGCGAGCCAGCCAAACAAGCAAATAATGAACAGGTTAGAAAATATATTAACTGCCAAGAACTGGCAGAAAAGGAACCAGCCACCAGACCAATCACCTGAGAGGGAAAAACTCTGCCATAAGAGATGACACTAGTCCCCAAAGAAACCATAAGGGCGCCTACGGCTATCCCCATGATAGCGAATTTCACAGGTGTTAAATTTCGATTAGAACTCAGTGCAGTAAGAAATAAAGCAACAATCAACGAGCTAGCCATAGCCCCAAGAAATACGCCGTATACCGGAATTGATATCAGGCCAACAGTAACAGCGGCCATAAATATCACTGCTCCCCCACCTATTCCAAAAAGATTAGGATCTCCTATTGGGCTCCTTGTCGATAGCTGGATTAAAACTCCTGATAGACCCAAAGAAGCCCCTACTAGGACACTTAATATCACACGGGGAATCCTTATCGACCACACTACCGTCGTCATTACCCCATCATCGGACCTCATCAGCCCATTGTAAGTATCCTGAAAACTTAGATCTGAGGGGCCTGCAAAAACCCCTACGATCGCGAAAACAAACGTGGCTGCAACTACAGCCACGTATGGAAAAGATTTTCTTACTAAAAGTTTACTCAGCAGACACAGCGTCCTTTAGAAATTCAACAGCCTCTACAATTCTAGGTCCTGGGGACTGTAAAAATAAAGCCACATCAGCCTCCACCACATTACCTGTTCGGATGGCAGTTAAACCTGCAAAAGGAGGGATTTGCTTAATCGATTCAGACAGTCTAGGAGCCGGTGCTGGTGCCGGTGTAATTGTTACCAACACATCTGGGTTGGCCATCAAAATAGCTTCTGTGGACATCAAAGCGAAACCAGGAAATGGCCCGGAATCTGGCAATCCAGCCGCCTTGTTATCCATGCCAAGAGTGGCAGCGATCAAACCTGTATAAGACTCTGGACGGGCTGCATACAAATTCCTATCTTGATCCGATATCAATAATAGAACAGCCCTGCTGTCGTCTGCCCCTATTGAATCAAGTCTACTTTGGATATCGTCAACTGCTTTTTCAGCGACGGATTCTTTACCAATAATTTTTCCGATCATGGAAATGTTGCCGGTAACGTCCGAAACACTTTCTGCCTTCACAGCAACAACTTTCAATCCAGATTGGGCAAATATTGCAGCAAATCTAGCTTGGGTCAAAGCTTCTATGATGACAAGGTCTGGCTGATTACCTATTATGGTTTCCATTGATGGGTCATATGCACTTCCCACATCTGGCAAACTTTGAACTTCTACAGGGAAATTAGACGCCCTATCTCTCAAAATTGCTGTCCCTCCGGCTGCATACAGCATCTCTGTAGCTGTTGGACTTATTGATGCTATTTTCTCGGGTATATTTTCGAAGGTTACTTCTTGTCCGAGAGCATCGATTACCACCACTGCCTCTGCAGCTTCAGATTCTCTAGCTGGAGGTGCAGGGTTTGATACAGGACTGGCTGACATTGCTGACACCGGTGGAGCTGTAGGCTCAGGTGCAACAGTTGCAACTGCTGGCTTTGTAGGTTCAGGGGCTGCGGCTGGTGCGGGTGCTTTTGCAGGTTCAGATGACACCGCCGGTGCGGGTGCTTCTTCTACCTTACTATCAGATTCCGAGCATGCTACAAAAATAAATAAAGATAAAGCAATCAAAGCAAGAGAGAAACGTGTGTAATTAAGCAAAACGGTGATATCTCCTATTCAAATGTCAATTTCATTATAGTATTACATTTTCAAATACTATTTCTTTGATTGTGCAGTGTTTGGGCAATCAATTTTTCAATAAACATTATTTGCCTGTTGAATAAATAGCCCCCCCCACACACACAAAAAGGAGTCTCCTGGCCTTAGTCCCGCCAATTACTAAGTCCTAAATGCCCTGAAGTGGGGGCCGGCTAGTCTGAGCGGAAGGAGACCAGGAGACTAAAAGCTGCCAGACTCAAGGATTTCTTGATGATTAACTAAGGTTTGGTTTCAGCCGAGGAAAAGACTGTTGAGAAGCGGTTATAAGCTCCCAGGTTCCAATTTACCCTCAGAGTCTGGCAAGTTTTTTATCTAATCTAGCATTCCCAAATCCCTGAATATGACTTGGGTACCTGTCAAATCAGACAGGTCTTCCATAGATAAAGCTGGCTTATTTAGCTCTTCCAGCGCAGGTAGCAACATGTGGGTTTTTACACCGTGGTCCCCTGCCAAAACTGGGTATTCATAAATTTGGCCTGTGAAATATTGCTGCGCAACCTTCGAGGTCATAAATCTAAGGAACTTCTCAGCATTTTCACGGTTTTTACCCGTGTTAACAATTCCTGCTCCAGAGACCATCACCAAGCTGCAGGGACCACCATCACTTAGGAATAAGTTTCTTGCATTAAATGTATCACCTGACTCAGAAATAAATCTGTGCAGATAATAGTGGTTTACTAGACCAATACTGATCTCTTCAGCTGCAGCAGCAGCTACCTGAGGTGTGTTCTTTGGGTATACTCCAACTTCATTGGCCATCATGTCTGTAAGCCACTGCAAAGTTTTCTCCTCACCCCACATAGATCTCATTCCTGTAACCATTGTCTGGAACGAGCTGTTTGATGGGGCCCAACCTAGCTTTCCTTTCCATTTTGGATCGGTCAATTCTTCACATGAACTTGGCAAATCGCTCAAAGTAGCGGTATGAACCAATACTCTAGCCCTACCTGATATTCCTACCCATGTAGCATCAGAAGGCTTTGCCCAGCCAGCAACAGATTCGGTTATGTCACCAGGCAGCGTGACCAACCTGCCTTCCGCTGATAGAAACCCAAGACCCCCTGGATCTTGAGCGTAATAGATATCAGCCGGGCTGTTATCACCCTCTTCCAAAATCATGGTAGCGATCGGAAATGTTTTACCATATTTGGCATCTACATCAATTCCGGTAAGATCTTCAAACTCTTCGATAATAGATCCTATAAGACTCTCTTTTCGTCCTGAGTAAATTACCAACTTACCAGGATCAGCTTCCCGTTCTATGACAACTTCTTCAATAATAGTCTGGCCAGGAACCTCAACAGTCTTTACGACTTCTTTCTCAACCACGACTTCTACAGGCACCTCTTTCACCACCTCTGTAGTAATAGTCTGTCCGGGAACCTCAACAGTCTTTACGACTTCCTTCTCAACCACGACTTCTACAGGCACCTCTTTCACTACCTCTGTAGTACAAGCAGCAAAAATCCCTGCAAGAGCAAATATGGCTATTGCCATTAAAACAACTCGATTCATGACCAGTTTTTACCTACCTTATCATTTTACAAAGAGCGCTAATAAAAGTTTGTATGTGCATAATGTTTAATTTACTAAGCATACCCTTTGTTTAATTATTAGTATGCACAAGAAAATATATTAAGCACCTAGATTAGGTGGTGTCAAGGGGTAATTAAATATTGCTTGTTGAACTTGAGATTTCCAATTGATCAACTAGAAACCTAATTCAAATCCTATTGAACTTTAATTAATCAAATATGGGCTAGAATGGCCTTATAATCTGGAATAATCCCAGGATGCTCACCCATCCAGCTATAAACCAGTATCCCGTCCTGACCTGCAATAAAGACCGCACGATTAGAGCTCCTGTAGTTGGGAAGACCAGCAAGGCCTGTAAAAGAAACTCCAAAAGCATCAATACAATCGAGATTGTAATCGCTAATCAAGTCATAACTTATACCGTTCTGATTTGCCCAGGCATTCAATGCAAATGGGGAGTCAGCAGAAATCCCGACCACTTTAACGTTGGAATGATTAAATTTATCCAACATATCGCCAATCTGACATAACTCATCAGTACAAACATCTGTAAAAGCACCAGGGAAAAAGGCAAATAGTGTTTTTGTTCCAATAAATTCTTTCGAATTTCTTTCCTTATGATGACTGTCAAAAAAAGAGAATTCTGGAATCTTATTTCCTACTTGCAACGGCATGCTAGATGACCTACCTCAGATATTTTTTCAAGTAATTTAATTATAAAACGTTGTAATACCAAAGAATATATATATTAACTGCAGTACACAGGACACCGACCAAAACGGACAATCCAATAGGCACCAAGCTATGGAAACCCCATTTGTTTGACATAGATGCCGATTGACAAACAAACAGAAATGTCGCGATCACCCCAAGACCCCACATTGACATTGCTACCCACAGTAGAATTTGCGTATTGGAGTGGAACCAAGAATGACCTTCTATAAGGTTATCTCTGTAATAAAAACTTGCGTGCAAAAAAATGGAAGACGCAATAAAAGGAAAACAACCAATAAGACCTTTTGTAATTGATTTGTCTTTTACCACTTCTGCAGGAATATTTATCGCAGCACCTACTATTTTCTGTAAGTTTTTCTATTGTGAAGCCTACAAATTTCTGTCGTTTCTTTGGCTGTGTGTTACCTTTTACTGAGAAGACCCTATTTTCCCAGAAGAGTTATAAAAGTTTGAACTATCTCATCATATCAGCCATTTGGGCGATCACATCTTATTTCATTGGAACCGTATCAATTGGAGATTGCATAGCTAAATTTAAAAAAGTAGATATTCGCTCACGCGGCACAGGTAATCCCGGGGCTTCGAATATATATGCGGAAATCGGACCTGTATATGGAGTATCTGTCTTCTTTATTGATATCGCGAAAGGCTTAATCATCACCCTCCCCGTTGTTTTGCTGGAATACCCAATCTGGATTGCAACTATTGGGATTATATTTTTCCTTCTCGGACATATGGTCATAAATCCATGGGGTAAACCTGGTGGTATTGGTATGGCTACTACCATGGGGGCAGGTATAGTTCTTCTTCCTATGGGAGCTTTAATAGCTGTTATCCCCGCCTTCCTGATACTAGTTATCACTAGGAGGCCATCCTATACAGGAGTTTTCGCATTTATTGCTACGATAATTGCTGGCTGGTTAGTCCATTTAGACCTTTTAGCAACCACCTCTGTACTCATATTAGCTGGAGCAGTATTGGTTAAATTTCAATTCCAATATCGAGACCTAGAAACCCACAAATGACACCAAAACCCAAATACTTATCACAAGCTTGGAAGTCCACAGAATAGTCCTAATCCAGTTAGTATTTACCAATTTTTCGGTATACATGATTTGATTTTCAGGAAATTCCAGCCGTTGGTGATAGGGGATTTGAAGAAATGCTGTGGAAACCCAAATCACACACACCAAAGTGGTATTGATTACCAAGAGCCCAACTGCAACATCCGGGATAAATACTAATAAGATCAAAGCAATACCTGCTTCAAGGGTCATAGCCAAGGCAACTAATGGTGTGATTTTTTTTACATGGCCGGAGTGGTATTTTTGAAAATCACCAGCATCTACATAGGAAAATAAAGGATAGGAAACTAACTGAATTAGCCATATTAGCCCAACCATAAAAGAAGAAACCACCAAATTAAGAATCACGGCGAATAAAAAAATTTGCTCTGGCACATTCCTTCCTAAAACAATTGCAAAATAATTTCAAACGTCGATTTAATTTCGCTTAGGCACGTCTTTGATTTTCGATTCATTTTGAAAATGACATTAAACTATTAACTGATGTCCCGAGCGCTTCAGCCAGTTTAAATAGTGCAGCCATAGTTAAATTTTGCTTACCGTTCTCTACCAAGCTTATATATGCTCTATCCACTCCTGCGAGGGTAGCTAATTCACCTTGATTTAGTCCCTTTGACCTTCGTATTTCCAAAACTTTCCCTCCAATTCCAGAAAGCATCTCCTGCAAGGATAGATTTCCGGACCCAATCCCCATTGCCTCGTGTAAAACAGTTAGCCCTGTCGCAGAGTTATCAACGATTGCAGCGCCACCAACTTGATCATTAAACCCCTTAAAGGCCGGTCCTCCCAAGATAATGTACGGAGGGTTTTCTATGGACTCTATGATATTCACCGAGGACTCTACGCTAGGAATGTTAGTAGGAAGAACTACTGACAAAGCAACTACATCCACCTCTATTTCTGATAGATATTTAGCAAGGTCTTCTCCCGGAGTATCAACCCCAATATATTCAACATCCCACCCGTCTAGAAAAAGCAGATTTGCAAACATTTTTGCGCCCATCCAGTGGTTTTCTCCCGAAGGAGAGGTCACAAGAGCACGGAGACCGTTATTAGATAGTCTCATGGAATTTTCAACGACCATATTTATCAAGCTGTCAACGATTTGGCTGGCATGATGCTCATGAGCGATAGTAATCCTCCCTTCATGCCATAATTCCCCTATCTCTACCATCGCTGGAGTGATTACTGAATTATAAATAGCCACTGGAGTGCAGTTGTATCTCAAAGCCTCATCTATGACAGCAACACTCCCCGTCCGATCCACAGCGGTCAAATTATTTAACAATCTACCCTTGAAACGATTTAGCAGAACGAAATCATCACTCTTACGACTCGTCATATTCACTACCCCCAAAACGCATTTGAATAACTTTTCTTCTGTAGGAAAATATCCTTATCAACATATTTTTGATCAAATATTTGTGAACAACTCTTCCTATAACCCAACCAGGCACCCTGTAAAAAACTTTGTCTTCCATCCGACAATTTGAATCCCCGTCAGCCACGATGCGATGCTGATGCCACCAAAGACTATATGGTCCTTTTTTTTGGAAATCTATAAATACTTCATCCGGTGACCACTTCACTATCTCCGTTCTCCACTTCATCGGAAGAATTCCAAGTTTGATTTTGTATTCAAATTCAGAGCCTTCAATTATCTCAGGTGGAGACTCTGTTATATGAAATCCCATCCATTTCGGAGTTGCCAATCCCAAATTAAGAGGAGAGGAAAAGAAGTTAAATGCAGCCTCAGAATTAACCGCAAGCCTCACGGAAGTTTCAATTCTATAGTCGGCCTGAGAAAGCTTCTTTGAATATTTCAGAGAAGTATCAAAGGTCTCTTTATTTGAATCGACTTTAACAACACTTACTTTTTCTGGTGTACATTCTTCAGTGAGAGCATTTTCCAGTTCGTCATACTTGAACTTGAAGTTCCTTTGTAGCAAAGCTTCTGGTAGAGCGTTCTGACTGTTGGTTAGCACCTTCTCTCCCTCTGCAAAAACCAATTTCAAGCAGATGGAAGGTAATCCAATAACAATTTTTGCTCCCAATATCTTAGCCAAACAGTTAGAAAAAGGCTTACTCCTGACTGGATTGGGAGCAGTACAATTTAAGGGCCCTGATATACCATCATCGTTGATTGCGAGATCGATAATCCTCAAAAGATCAAAATAATGAATCCAAGGGACCCATTGGCGCCCATCTCCCACATAACTACCAATTCCCATCTCAAAAGGAAAAGACAACTGATTTAAAAATCCACTTTCTCTTCCAAGGACTACCCCCAGCCGCAACGTACAGACCCTAGTACCAAAATTTTGAGCCTCCAAAGCTGCCTTTTCCCAAGAATCACACAACTCGGAAAGGTAACCTTGGCCAATTCCGGACTCTTCAGTGATTTTTTCATCGCCTCTATCGCCATAGTAGCCAACAGCACTGGCTGAAATTAGAACAGCTGGTGGAAGTTCACAGTTTTCCATAATCGAGACAAGTCGCTCTGTCACACCCACCCTACTGTCGTAAAATTCTCTCTTTTTTGAATCCGACCACCTCACTGGCGCCAAAGGGCGTCCAGTCAAATTAACAATGACATCTGCATCCTCAAAAGCACTTGCCAAGTCATCATCAGATTGTCCAAACGCGAGAATGCTGACACCTGCACCCAGTTGCTCTGCAGCCTTTTCAGGATTCCTCACGATAGCCGTCACAGCATGACCTTTACCTCGTAGAAATGAAACTAACTCACTTCCAATAAATCCCGTAGCACCCGCGATAATTACATTCATCAGTGATAGGTTCCCTGAGCATCTCAATACACAAAACGTAAGAGTTACTTAATGCACTTTTTAAACTATTTCTTGTACTATAACACAATAATGTGTATTATGGAACATGTGGTCTCAAAAAATTTAGGAGTCTCTTGAGTATGACAAATGTCTTAGTATTTTTCCTCGTCAACCTAGTAGGGGGGGTTGCTGTTTTAGGTTCATACGTTGTCGGGCTTTACATTTATCCTGACTTCAGAAATGCCTTGTGGGGGGGAGTTGCGGGGAGTTGGAAATCCCTTTTCACTGTTTCTATGTTTTTCGCCGCAGCAGGATACCTAATATTCTGTTATTCAATGACAATTTCTGGCGCAGCGGATAAATCATCGTTTTTGGGTGGGCACACTTTTTCCATACTTGCTGCATTTTTCTTGTTTTCGGCTTCAATCTGGATGCCAGCAACGCTGAAATATCTTGCGACCGACGATAATTTATGGTGGATATTATCAGTTATTTCTCTATGGATCACTGCTGCTTCCTTGTGTTTGCTAACAGTGTCTTTTGGCCTATCTAACTACGATGGTATTGGAACATTACAATTTTCATTAACATTAGTGGGAATTATTTGGATAACATTCCATTGCCTTGTATTTGACGCCATTATCTGGGTGACCAAGTTCCATTAGAGGTAAAAAAACCAAAGGGGAATCAGGTGTAAATATGGATCCAACGTATAAGTCAAAGATGACAACCTATGTAAACGAGCAGATACCAAAATTAAAAACAGTAAATAATGACGACCTGGAGTCAATGTTTGAAAATTTCTCCCCTGACCAGATAGTTGAAACAAGTGGGCTTACCGCAGAAGAAGTCGTGGATTCATTTAGGCTGTCACTAATAACAGAATCACTTACCGAGCAATATTCAGAAACTTACAAATTGGGAGCCAAAATGTTTGGTGCCGAATGGCTCAATGATTATGTAGTTGGTTTTTGGGAACCAGATGAAAATGGGCATGCAGACCCATTTAAAAACATACTCTTGGATTTCGGAGTGGATCAGAAAGTGATCACCGATGAAATAAATGAAGCGAAGCACACTACAGATTATAAAATACATCATGAGGCGGGGTTCTCACCGATAGCTTTAACCACATATGGGATGATACAGGAGTGCATTACCGACTACTGGTATGAATTGCAAAGAGATTTTTTCCCAAAGTCCAGTAACACAAACAAAGTAATCAGCAAAGTCAAAGGCAGAGAAGCCCTCCACACGGTGCAGTTTAGAGATCTAACCGCATTTCAACTAGAGGCGGACCCTTCCTTGCTGCCCGAAATCATCCATTCCACAATAAATTTTTCGATGCCCTCAAACCACATACCAGTTGTGCAGGACATAGAGGCCAAGACTCAAGAATGGTTACCTAAAATGGACGGAGATGTAACTGAATTATTGAGGCGCATAATATTTCATATAAACGGTTCTCTAAATGACAAAACCCGTCTAGGACAACTTCTTACAGAATACGCATCTGCCAGTGAGAGTAGATTTTTGTCTCTAGTTCCTAACCATGTTCTCTCTGGTGCGATATCACACGTCAAAGGTGGTTATGGGCTAGTTGGTGAAATAATTCTCGAACAACTTGGACTCACTGCTAGTGAGCCAGATATGCCTAAAGATTTTAATGAATCAATCCAATTCAAAATTAAGTCAATACTGAAGCGATGGGCCATTAAACGAATGGACTTGGAAGGATTACTGCATTCAAACAATCTAATAGCTTCCACACAACAAAATGACTGAATTGACAGAAAGTCTAGGCAAAAGATTGTCTCCTCTAATTCTACCTAGATTTAGAGGAATTGGCGTTTTAGTTGAAACCCCCGACGGTGCAGTGCACCGATTGGACAATCATGACCCAGAAAATGTTCACGCTATCACCATAAAAAAATGGAGTTTCTTCTATGACCTGCTAGTAGGATATGACCTCGGGTTTGCAGAGTCCTACATAAATGAAAAATGGGAATGCACTAACCTACCAGATCTTTTCAAGCATCTATCAAAATCAGCACCTGACAACGCTATATCTAGATTATCAAAATATTTCCCTAAAAAAATTAAATCTAGAATCTGGCAACGAGTCAGGTCATCAAATACTATTAAATGGGCAAAAAGAAACATAGAAGAACATTACGATCTAAGCAATGAGTTTTTTAGCTCCTTTTTAGACCCGTCTATGACATATTCATCTGGAATATATGACTCCCCTGATGAAGACCTATCAGTAGCTCAAAACAGAAAATTAGAAACCTTACTTGAAAATAGCGCAATCAATGAGGGTGACCAGATATTAGATATCGGATGTGGTTGGGGAAGTTTAGTGTTTAAAGCAGCCTCTGAATACAACTGCGGGGTTGCAGGGGTTACCTTATCCAGAAACCAATATAAATACACTTCAAGCCTTTTGAAGAACCACAAGCTTTCCAATAAGACAAAAATAATGTTGATGGATTACAGGGAAATAGAAAATAAGTTTGACCATATTTTTTCTATTGAAATGCTTGAAGCCGTTGGGCACAAAGGAATAAATGAATTCTTCAAAAAATGTGCTCAGATTTTAAACAAAAATGGCACCATACAGGTGCAAGTAATTACTATTCCTGACGAACATTACGATTCATACAGAAAAAACTGTGACTTCATACAAAAATACATATTCCCCGGCGGTATGCTCCCTTCATTAGGAATAATCCAAAAATCTGCTCAAGAAAATGGTTTTGAAATATTAAAAATGAGGTCTCTGGGAAGCGATTATGTCAAAACCTTAAGAGCGTGGAGAAATAACTTATATTCGAATCGCCAAAATTGGAAGGACATTGGTTTTGACAATTCCGACTACAGAAAATTTGAATACTACTTCAGCTATTGTGAAGGTGGATTTGACTCAGGACATATAGACAACTACCAAATATCATTTAAGCGTCTTTAGTTATGTGGTACGAATCATTAGCTTACAGCGGATTAATACCAGACATTTTAATAAGAGCTCTCATCCGATACAAATTGGATAAATATGAAGAATACGTAGGAAATCTTTCTCCAAATTCAATACGCCAAATCAAAGATGAATTCATCACTATAGCCTCCCAGGGGCCGATAGCAATCGAAACACAAGCAGCCAATTCTCAACATTACGAATTCCCCACTACATTTTATTCTTCCATTCTTGGTCCCACACTAAAGTACAGTGGATCTATGTGGAATTCAGATGCAAATAATCTGGAAACAGCAGACTTAGAAACCTTGAAAATCTACACTTCACGGGCGCAAATACAAAACGGACAATCAGTGCTCGATATCGGGTGCGGATGGGGATCATTGTCGTTGTATATTGGCAAAACATTCAATGACTGCAAGGTGACAGCCTTAACAAACTCAACGACACAACAAGAATATTTAAATGCTCAGATACAAAAGCACAACCTGGTCAACGTAAGTGTTACCAAAATTAACATTAACGACTTTCAACCAGTCGATAAATACGACCGGGCTTTATCTATAGAAATGTTTGAACACACAAGAAACACAAAACTACTCATGGAAAAGATTAATGGTTGGTTGAACCATGAAGGAAAATTGTTTATACAAGTTTTCTCCCATTCCACGTACCCGCAGTTCTTTGACGACTATTCAGACTCTTGGATGTCACGCAATTTTTTCAGTGGGGGGATGATGCCATATTCCGGATTCCATCACGAAATTTCCAAGTGTTTAAACCTAGCAGAAATATGGGAAGAATCTGGTATTAACTACCATAGGACTTTGGAAGCATGGCTTAATAATTTGGATTCCTCAAAAAAAGAATTGGTTGGGTCATTGGAAATACCAGATCAATCCACCTCACCCAAATTAGCAATAAACAAGTTTCGCATATTTCTTCTGTTTTGCTCAGAATTATTCAACCATAATCAGGGTATGTCCTGGAAAATAATGAATTATCTTTTTACCAAACAGGAGACTCGCTAAAGTTGGAAATCGGCATTGTTGGCAGCGGTATTTCAGGTATATCTGCAGCTTACCACCTTCAAAACCAACATAAAATCACTCTTTTTGAAAGAGAAGACAGTTTAGGAGGCCATACTAACAGCATCGCTGTCTCCGATGATGAGGGCCAATCCTTCAACATAGATACAGGATTCATAGTATTCAATGACAGAAACTATAAACATTTTTCAAAATTCATAGAAGAATTGGAGGTACCTACAGTGGAGACAGACATGTCTTTCTCTTATACAGATTCTTCTAAATCCATTGGATACGCTGGAACTTCGAATGGCTTGTTTCCTACCGTTAAATCTTTCTTAAATCCGAGACATACATGGCGTCTGTGGAACATCTATAAATACTCCAAATTATTAGACGCTAACTCCGATAAATTTAGTGACCGCAGTATCTCTATATATGATGCTTTGAAGGGATTCCAATGTCCTGATGATGTGATTGACTCATACTTTACACCGATAGCATCCGCTATTTGGTCTTGCAATCAAAAAGATTCCCAAAAAATACCTGCCAACGCGTACGTAAATTTCTTTCAGAATCACGGTTTATTATCCATATCAGAAAGACCTGCTTGGTTCACAATAAAAGGCGGTAGCAAACAATACCTGAAAAAATTTGAAGAAACCTTTAAGGGAAATATTAAAAAAAGGAACAAAGTAGTTTCTATTATTGAAAATTCCTCAAAAGTGGAGGTTCGTTGCCTAAACGAACCAGCTATTTCATTTGACGCAGTTATCTTAGCCACTCATGCAGATATCTCGGCGAAAATACATACCAATACTCCTGACTCCAAAATGGAGGTGCTGAATCAATATAAATATTCAGATAATTTTGCAGTTCTTCATAAGGATGTCACTTATATGCCCTCAAATGAAAAAGTGTGGGCTTCCTGGAACGTGAAGAGGCAAAATCAAGCAAACCAAATATCATCTTTTGAAGTCACTTACAATATGAATCGGCTGCAACGGCTTACATCAAAAACAAACTTTCTTGTCACACTAAACCCGACTCAGCCTCCAGACCCTAACATGACTTTATACTCTACGAAGTACACGCATCCAATTCTTTCTTTTGACTGTTCTGACAACGAAAAACATTTCGACATATTGAATTCAACAGGTAGGGTTTTCTTTTGTGGGGCATATTTAGGTTATGGCTTTCATGAAGATGGGTTCGTATCTGGCATGAAAGCAGCTCAATCAATCAACAAATTGCCAGGGTAATAAATTGAGATCCTATATTGTGTCTGGAATTTTAGATCATCAAAGGTACGGTCCGTCTTCACATTCATTCAGATTTAAACACACCATGTTGATGTTAAACACTGACCACCTAGAATCCCCAAAAAAGCTATGTTCACTTATTTCTATTGAGAAAACAGGTGTGTTATCGATCAATTTTAAAAATATGATCGATGCAACAAACAAACCTATCGGAGAAAAAATTCAACGTCTCTTTAAACTACAAGGCAATCAATCCAAATCTTCTAACTCTTTCGCAGTCACTACCCCTTCAGTTCTCGGATACAGCTTCAACCCAGCATCCTTCTACTTTGTAATAAATGATGAAGATAAGATAGAAAATTGTGCGGTAGAAGTTCATAACACTTTCAATGAATCACACCTTTATATATTAAATTCACCTACAGCAGGTTCATCTAAATCAAGTAAATATACCCATGAAAAACAATTCCATGTGTCACCTTTTATAGGAAGGGAAGGCAATTATGAATTCGAATTTGAATTAACAGCAACTTATCTGAAGATTAACATAACCCTTTTCCACAACAATCAGCCAATAATATCTACAAGATACCTCGGTGAATTGATACCTTTGACCAGGAAAAATCTATTCTTGAACATTAGGCAATTGATATTTACTGTCCTACTAACAGAGTCCAGAATATTGAAACAAGCATATAAATTGCATTTTCGGAAAAAACTTCCTCTTTTCAATAAACCAATCCCCTTAGCTATGACAAAAATTGCTCTTTCTAGGGGTTTTATATCCAAACTGAAGATACCTTTCGTATGAAAGTGAATCCAATTAAGTTAACTACTAAATACATTTTCGTATTTCTGATAGTTATTGGTTTAAGTTCCATATTTATCAAAACTGCATCGGCGCACATACCTTTCATATCGAACGATAACCACAACAGTGCTCAAAGTCCCTTAGTTGTTTATGACATAGCTGTATCAAAGGTTATCTATCAAAAATTGACCGATGATTCACCAGAATCATGGATATCTTTCAAAGCCGATCAAGGCGAAGTTCTGTATTTCAATTTAGGAGTACCTCTTTTGGAAGAACTAAAAGATTTCAGACCCTCCATAGGACTTCTAACCCCATCATCTCAAACGCTTTCTGTAAATTCCTTAAAAGAATCCGAGGTATTTCCGACACTTGATATTACCGACCCAAAAACCTTTTATGAACCCTTCACAAAGACGAATTCTTGGACCTTTACGGAACACAAATTCGATATTCCAACAACTGGCAACTATTCCCTAGTCACCTACTCTCCCAAAAAACAAGTGGGAAAAGTCTGGGTTTCTATTGGTAAAGAAGAAAGATTTGGCCCTAGTGACTGGATCACTATCCCAGCCAAGATACCGGAAATCCGTAAATTCCATTCCTCAAACATAAAACCGTCAATAGATGAATCCCAAAATAGCAACGGCACAAGCTATTGGGTGTTCTTAACTGGTGGAATAGGCATATTTTGCCTAATGCTATTTTTAATAAGAAGGTTTTTCATCAAGACTTTTCGTACCTTAAAGAAAAGTTAACCTTCACAGAATTTTTCTGAGCTACATACCTCCCCTTACTTGGCAAGCTTTTTCTATGAAAGCAGGCGAATATAAATTTCCCGATATTGCTCTTTAATACATGTACTGCTCGATTTTATTTGCTTTAGTACATTTTTTTGTTGACAAACGTGAACACAGGCTGATAATATGTGTTTCAACACAAATTAAATAAAGGAATGTGCTTTATGAAACACTTAACAGATTGTAATCGCTGCGGTGGAAATCTGGTTCTTCTTCAAGATTATGAAGGGTTCTATATCCAATGCATTCTGTGCGGAAGAATAGCAAAAAAAAGAAGCACTTCTTACAAGAGCAAAGGAGGCGTACGAGCTGCATAATTTTTTATTTCGATCAATTTATCAAATTTACAAAAGGACAAGATATGAACAACAAAAACGAATCTAATTTAGGTGCATGGATAGATATGGCAGAAGGCTTGTACGACTTTCTTAACCGCCGGAAAACAACTATCAACTACGACTTTAAGCAACTTTCCGTTTCTGTACCTCAAGGCACCGGCCCAGGATCTGAAAAAGCGGAGTGGATGGTCTCCGGCATGATAAGTGTAAGCACAACAGAGAATGACGAAAATCAGACAGAATAGGCGGTATTTAAAGTCATGTGGTTTGATCTCAAAGGAAACTTAGAAGTCAGTGCTGGAGAATATATATTTGAAATTACCTGCGACCGTAGAGAAATTTATTTTAGGCTACCAAGTGAATTCAAGCCGAATTCAGTCGCAAATTTAAGTTGGGCCTCTTACAAGAATTTCATCAGGGAGGCAGCTGACAATTTCGCCAAACATAAACTCACTATCTATGTGTACCAAGATGAAGACCTTCTAGTTGTTATTGGAGATAAAGCAAAATCATCATTCCTGCAGTCAATATTCGCAGGCACTAACGTGGAAATTAAAGAGAAGAGAAAAATAATTAAATTAATGAAGGATATGTAAATGAAATTCGAGTGGGGAATATTACAAAACGAAATAGATGATGGCCATGGAGGCGTGGCCTCTTTACTTAAGCGAATGGATTCCTCACTCAAGGGAGAAGGACTTCCACTCGAAGGGTTTGAGTTTCTCAATTCAGCCCAGGAAATGCTGCGTATCACTAGAGAAATTGAAGATGCGGCCCTTATGGCGGGCCCAGACTCCACGGTTTTCGTAGGTTTTCAAAATATAGATAAACTTCAGAATGAGTACGATAGATATCGAGATCTGATTTCCAATGGAGTTACTATTCACGCATTTGGTACAGGGGATTCAGATTCATGGGCTATGGATGCCTGTACGTCCTGGAATCCTTTGTCCAAATCAACCTCCAAGGTGGAAAACCAGTGGATGCTGGTTGCAAAAGACCCAACCCCAATAGCGTTTATAGGATGGGAAGTTTCAAGGGGAATATTTGGGGAAGGTAAATTATCAGACCCGGGCAAGCTATTTGAAGGCTTTGCCTCCTCTGATTCAAGAATAGTAGATAGTTTAATTCAGCATTTAGAAGCAACAAGAATCGAAAATTCCCAAAAAAATGACTCATCCTCAAAAAACCTCAAAGAGAAGACATCTCCCTACAGCAAAATAATGCTGGTTACTGAGGATAAATCAAATACAAGCGATGGAGGGAAAATACTCGGCTATGAAGACTCTCTGGTCAACTTTTGCCAGGAAAATGGAGCTGAAGCAATACTCTATGATATTTCAGCATGCTCTTACTTCGTTAAACCCGTTCCCGCTGAATCGGATAATTTATTGAAAAATGTAATTGACACGGAAACAGTAGAGAACCTAGGCCGGCTTAACCTCGCTGCACAAGGGAGAGTTTTTGAAAATGCCGGTTTGAAAACTTCTTATTTGTTACCGGAAAAAAATGGGTTTAAACATTTGATTGAAAGAGCTACCCAAGAAAAAATAGATCTTATAATCCTTGACGACTACTATAGTTCACCTAGACTGATGGATCGAATAGCGGGTAATTCCCTATCCAATATAGATCAGAGCGCTACTGTTGAGGTTATGCTTTATAAGGAATTGCAATCGCAGTCAATATCAGTAGCATGAAAATATAGACACGTCTTCCTATGAATATATTAATCGCAGGTGCCAGCGGATATGTAGGCACACTACTAATAAAAAAGCTGTCAAATGAAAATCACAACATCTCATGTGTTTCTAGAAATCCTGAGATGATTGAGAGCAGGTTTCCTCAGTTGAACTTGAAAACTCACAAAGGAGACCTGCTTTCTCTGAAAGAAAATCATAAAGCTTTCGATAACATCGATGTCGCCTACTATCTTGTACATTCTCTTAGTGCCGGTAAGGACTTCCCTCTCCAGGAACTTAAATGTGCAGAAAACTTTATCAAAGCAGCAAAAGCGGCCGGAATACCCAAAGTCATCTATCTAGGAGGATTGGCTAACGAGCAATCTCAACTTTCCAGGCATTTAAAGAGCAGGCTTGAAGTGGGAGCAATGCTTAGATCCACAGAAGTAGTGTGTGTTGAACTTCAAGCTTCGGTGATAATCGGTTCTGGCAGTCTCTCATACGAAATAATGAAAAATTTAGTAGAAAGACTTCCAATTATGCTAACTCCTAAATGGGTCTCATCTCTGTCTCAGCCCATTTGGATCGAAGATGCCCTTGAATATCTCACACAGTCAGCCACAGTGGAATTCAAAAGGAGTACTGTAATTCAAATAGGAGGACCAAACCAGGTTACTTACAAACAATTAATGCAGATATATGCAAATCTGAGAAACCTAAAAAGAATCATGATATCCGTACCTGTGTTAACTCCAAACCTATCAAGCAAATGGCTAGGTTTAGTTACTCCAGTCTATGCAAGGGTCGGTAAAAAACTAATCGAAAGCTTGAAGAATGACAGCATAGTCACTAAACCAGTCGACAGAGATTTATTTAGCATAATTCCTTCTAGCATTGAGACTGCCATCGCAAACACTATGAAAGTCGAACAAGATGGCCCCAGTGAATCACGTTGGTACAATTCAGTTTCATCCTCCACTAAAGTAATAGATAAAGAAGATGACACGTCATATAGATACTTGTTAAGAGATGTAAGGGAAATTATAGTGGCCGTAGGACCCATGGAGGCCTTTAAACCAATAAACCAAATCGGTGGCTCCAATGGATGGTACTATGCGAATTTTTTATGGAAAATAAGAGGGTGGATTGATTTACTAGCAGGGGGGGTTGGTATACGTCGAACAAGAGTAAATCAACACACCTATGTTATTGGCGATACCCTCGACTGGTGGAGAATTTCTGACCACATACCAAATGAACTCGTAATTCTAGATGCAGAAATGAAACTTCCTGGAAAAGCATGGCTCAAATTCGAAATCGTTCCATCCCAAAAAGGGAGCTTGATAAGGCAGACTGCGGGAATGGAAACAAATAACTTAATGGGCCTTTTATACTGGTACGGACTATTCCCACTGCATTCCATCATATTCAGAGGAATGCTCAACGCAATCGGGAAAAGAGCCTCAGCTTAGGAAAAATTATTCATGAAGGATTTTGATTATTTCGAAGATATAAACGACCTTCACAATAATGGGTTCCTATAAATCTGATGATGTCTTAGCTCAGTACGTCCTCTAAATCCCGCAACCTCAAACCTGTTGCTCGATAGAAACCTTTCTTCAAGTTTTCTCTGGCATGAGCAGAAGTGAGTGTTCTAATAGGGCCCGAAATTCTGACACAGGATGCGTACGGTTGAACAGTCCCAGATCCTTTCTCAGGAACACTGGATAGCAGGGCCCTGTTCTTGATTCTGTACTTTACTTTAAATAGAGTCTTATCAAGGGACCTAACCACTTCTTCCCTGTATTCTGGCCTAGGAATGGTAGCCAATGTCTTAATGGGCAAATAATGGGTCTTACCACACATTAGACATATAATTTCTTCCGAACGAGGTATCATCCGACCGCCACAATGAGCACAGTCAGCAGGATGTGAATTCGATTCAATATTTTCTTCTATCAAGGCAACTTCTCTATTGTTAAGATATTTTAACTTTCGGTCAGATATGAATATATGTCAAATATGTTGTATTAAAATACAATTCAGCTTAATTTAGACACGTATTGAAAAACTGTCTCAACTCATAAATGGGAGAGGTTGAAGATAATTAACCAATTGCCTTTTTTACGGCTGAGAGTATTTCCTTAGGAACACGCTCAATGTAAGAGCTACTGCCTGAATCTGGTGTGGGAGGATTAGGGATGGGCTGTAACACGACATATTCAAAATCGATCTTTAATTCGTGGCATCCCTTTAATATTGAAACTATTTGATCGGTGATCTGAGATGCATTTCCTCTCAGACAAAAGTTATCAGCATGCTTTTCATCTAGAAAATCAACAACTTCCCCACTTTGGGTCAAGTCTGGGGCATGATGAAAATCGGGCCAAACTTTACCTTGTTTTTTAAGTAGTTCCGGATCTGGCCCATTCCATTCAAACCCAATATTGTTAAACAACATAGGGGAGTATTCATAATAACCCGCTGCCATAGATTTTCCCATCAAAAGTGACGCTTTATCATCTTCAAAAAATACGGTGTGAAATACTGCCCCAATCTTCACAGATTCCTCTCCCCTACCAGCCTTTATGGCTCCAGATCTTATCTTTTGCACCGACAATTCAATGTTTTTTAGGTTAGTCCCAACCCGTATAAAAACTCCATCAGCACAAGAACCTGCCATTTCCAAAGTCTTTGGGCCACCTGCAGCAAGCCATATTGGAACTTTTTGAGGGAATGGCAAAACTGCTGGTTGAATTGCTCCTACCTCTACAGGCATACCACTCAACAAACCTTTCATCATGTGTACGCTGGATTCCAGCTCCTTTATTCGGGCTGGACGCAATCCGGCCAGCCTAACTGCAGTATCTCCAATTCCCATAGATAGAATAGTCCTGTCCGGAGCCAGTTCAGCAACTGTCGCAATACTGGAAGCAGTTACCGAAGGATGCCGAGTCATTGGATTAGCCAGCAACGTACCTATCGTTATTTCAGATGTCATTTGCGCTGCCGCCGCTAACAGTACATAGGTATCGCGCCGGCGCAATTGGGAATCTGGAAGAAAAGCGCAGTCCCAACCTACATCCTCTGCCCTCATAACATCCTTGGCAAAAGCAGATACGGAGCTTGTGTCATTTCTATTTAAACCAAATTTAGGAATGTGTATCCCCATTATTTCCCCCTCGGAATTTAAGCCTTACTCAGATTATAATGTCTGAAAATTAAATTACGTAAAATTCAGCATATGTCAGCAAAATTACGATACCTGACATTATCATGAGGGGTTGATTAAAAAACGTGGCAAATTCTGATTTAGCCTTAACCGGTATAAAAGTTTTAGATATCAGCAGAGGGTTTTCGGGAGGGTATTGCACCAAGATATTGAGGGATCTAGGCGCAGAAGTTATCAAAGTAGAGATACCAAATTCTGGAGATACCTGTAGAACATTTGGACCTTTTCTTAATGATATACCTGACATAGAAACGAGTGCGCCCTACCTATACCTTAATGCTGGGAAAAAAAGCATCACCCTTGACGTCACAAACCCTCAGGCTCGGGATACATTTCTGGCTTTGTGCAAAGGGTCAGATATTATCGTGGAAAATTTCAAGCCAGGATTTATGTCTCAAATTAATCTGGGATATGATGTTATCTCAGCCATTAATTCAAAAATAATACTGTGCTCACTGACTTATTTCGGGCAATTTGGACCTTACAGTCAATTCGAGGGTTCAGATATAGTCTCTTACGCAATGAGCGGGTATATGCATTTAACTGGTGACGAAGATAAAGAGCCCTTAAAGGCAGGAGGCCGGCAAGCAGAATATCAGTGTGGCCTCGCTGGTGCCATGTCCGTGCTGGCTGCGATTTTGACCAGAGCTTTGACCGGACTTGGTGATCACATTGACGTTTCAGCAACTGAGGCATTAACCAGCACTTTTGACGGAGTTGCGTACTTCCAAACATACGACCAAACGGGCTCTAATCCAATGAGGGCTGGAACCAGGCTCATAGCACGAGAACCGACGGGCGCTTACCCCTCGACACTCCTACCGTGTAAAGACGGGTGGGTGCATGTTCACTATTCACCAAGCAATCCTGAAGGCATAGGTTTTCTTACAGGGAACGACCGACTCGCTGATGACGATGTGATGGCTCGAATGAGAGAACACGCCGACGAAATTGATGAACTCCTAATCGAATGGCTCCGCGGTCACACAAGAGAAGAAGTCCAAACATTAGCACAGGAAGTACGAGTACCTTTCACCATGGTGCAATCGGTGGAAGAAACTCTATCAGATGAACAAAACCAACATCGAAACTTTTTCGTACCTATCGAACACGAAATAGCAGGTCAAATGACCTATCCCACATCTCCTTTCAGACTAAAGACTGCCGAATGGCAAGCTTTACCTGCGCCAATTCTCGGTCAAAACAATCACGAAATTTACGTTGAACAACTTCAATTGGATCCTGAAGAAATCTCCAGAATGAAAAAAGGGGGGATTGTATAAATGAGCACATCGACTCCTCTAACGAACATCAGAATAGCCGATCTTACCAACGTAATTGCCGGCCCTGTCGCCACCCGCGTATTAGGTCATTTGGGAGCAGAAATCATTAAAGTAGAACTACCTTGGGGAAGAGCCATAGGTAATATTGCAATGCATGGAGATAATGGAGACTCCAGAGCTTACAACAAAGTAAAAACATTTAATGAGGTAAACCGAGCCAAAAAAAGCATAGCCATAGATCTTACTCATGAGACAGGCAAAAACCTGTTCAAAGAAATAGTAAGTGTGAGCGACATAGTAATCCAAAATTACAGCCCTCGAGTAATGGGGAATCTTGGACTTGCATATGAAAACCTCAGAAAAGTGAAACCAGATATCATTATGGTGTCCATGCCAGCATTGGGATTGGAAGGTCCTTGGAGCAATTACATTTCATTTGGACCTGGTACTGATGCTTTGGGAGGCCTTTCATCGGTTACTGGCTATAAGAATGGGAGACCCCATAAACCCGGAAATTTTTACGCTGACCACAATTCAGGATTTCATGTCGCCACTGGGATCATGGCATCACTTTTTCGCAAGTACCAAACCGGTGAAGGACAGCATTTAGAGATTGTGTTAAGAGAAGCCACAATGTCAGTGATCGGGGAGTATTTCATAGAATATCAATTTCGGGGAAAAGAACCTGAAAGGCTAGGCAATGACCATCCAGTTTTTTTCCCTCATGGAATATTTGCATGTAAAGGGTCTGACAGTTGGATTGCGATATCAATTGAATCAGAAAAGGAATGGCATTCGCTGTGCGAATTAATCGGAGCTACCGATTTAAAAAACGACTCGAGCCTAGTAAAAGTTGATTCAAGAAGGCTGATCAGTCAGAAAATAGAAGCCCAGATTACTAAATGGACAATGCAAAGAGACAATAAACAAGTGATGCACCTTATGCAAAACCAGGGTATACGCGCTGGAATAGTAGCAAAAGCTTCCGATCTTCTTTCAGATGAACATGTTGCTGAAAGGGAATATTTGGATACAGTGGAACATCCTGATGCTGGAACTTACACAAGTCCCGGTTTGCCTTTCAAATTCTCGAGAGCCTCCACTAATCTTGGTGTAACGGCACCTATGTTTTCAGAGCACAGCCTGCATTTATTATCTGAATTACTTGCAAAGGACACAGAAACCATAAAATCACTAGTAGACCTTGGAACAACTCCACTTGAACCGATTGATAGGGTTTACACCTAGATTCGTAGGAATACCGACCGAGAAGCAGCCAAAATAGATACAATCGTTCATACTAGCTAAATCTCATCCAAAAAAGGGTCACACACTATGTCTTTGATATTCGAGAAAAAAAACAAAATTGCCTATTTGACTATTAACAGACCAGAAGTCATGAATGCCATGGACCCAGAAACATATAGCCAACTCTCTGAAGCATGGATTGAAATCAGGGATGATCCAAACATATGGTGCGCCATAATTACTGGTGCTGGAGATAAAGCATTCTCAGCTGGAGCTGATTTAAAAAAAACTATCCCAAGGGAACCTGAAAAATGGGAATTATGGCAGACTCAAGACGAGCTGATACTCAATAGAGGTTTAGAAGTCTGGAAACCGGTTATAGCTGCTGTAAACGGATACTGCCTTGCAGGAGGCATGACACTTTTGATGGCCACTGACATAAGAATCGCAACAGAAAATGCTTCATTTGGTCTCTCTGAGGTAAAAAGGGGAATTCTTCCGGGCAATGGAGGCACTCAAAGGACTGTAAGGCAACTTCCTTACCCGGTAGCAATGTGGCTCTTGTTAAGCGGAGAGCGATTGTCAGCACAAGAAGCCCTAGAATATGGGTTGATTAACGAAATAGTGCCCTCATCCGAGCTCATGAGTGAAGCTGAAAAAAGAGCATCTGTAATATGCGAGAATGGGCCTTTGGCAGTCAGAGCAATAAAAGAACTCGCTGTTAAAAGCCAATATATGCAGCTGGAACAAGGGCTCCGCATGGAGGTCATGATGCAATCTCTTTTGAAAACCACGGAAGATGCTAAAGAAGGGCCAAAGGCTTTCGCAGAAAAAAGGAAGCCGTTATTTAAAGGGAAATAAAAATACGTGAGGTAATAACCCAAACATGACAGAGCGATATGAATTACCAGAGGAATTAAGACTTACAAAAAACTTAGTGAGAGATTTCAACAGAAATGAAATTATCCCTTTGGAACAGGAGATACCTCATGATTCCATCACCATTCCAGAAGAGAATTTTACTGAGCTTTCACAGAAAACCAAAGAAATGGGTCTTTGGTGCCTTGGGGTACCTGAAGAGCATGGTGGAGCAGGTCTATCATTGTTCGCAAATGCGGTCATCACAGAAGAAATGGTACAGCATGCCGCAGGCCTTTACTGTCCTGCATACGGAACAATGGGTGACGCCCCACCAGAAATAATATGGGCCGGCGACGAATACCAGATAAAAAAATACGGGATTCCCACCGTGGAGCACAAGTTAAAAGGCTGGTTCGCAATAACAGAACCCAGTGGAGGTTCAGATCCTGCCAGAGCTATACAAACCCACGCTAAAAGAGATGGTGATGATTGGATCATAAATGGAAGCAAAATCTACATTAGTGGGTCACCGTGGGGAGATTGGGGGATAGTATTTGCCCGGACAGACCCTGACAGCCGAAGAGGAATAACAGCTTTTATAGTTGAAAATGATTGGCCCGGACTCACAGTGGAACCTGTCCCGGTAATGAGGGCTTACTACCCTGGACAACTGTTTTTTGATGACCTAAGAGTCCCGAGTGAAAATGTTCTCGGTGAAGTAGATGGCGGCTGGGATCTACTTGCCAACAAATTGCTGGCCAGAGCACGAATCCCATACTCAGCATCTAATCTTGGAGTCGCGGTTGCAGCCCATAACATGGCAGTGGAATATTCCAAAACAAGAGAAACATTTGGAGCCCCATTGGCCTCGCGGCAGGCAATACAGTGGATGTTAGTTGATAGTGAAATCGAGATAAGAGCATGCAGATGGCTGGTCTGGGAGGCTGCTTGGCAATTCGATAATGGTGATGATTTTAGACAGGCCGCATCGGTAGCCAAAATACATTCAGCTGAAACTCTTGGCAATGTCGTTGACAGAGCGATTCAGGTCCATGGTGGTATGGGTGTAACAGAATGGCTCCCTCTTGAAAGGTGGTACAGAGAGGCACGAATACGCAAGATTGGGGAAGGACCTACTGAGGTGCAAAAAATGGTTATCGCGAGGGAGCTTCTAAATCCCGGTGGTGTCCACGCGTAATATAGCATTGAACATCTTTTTTGACACTGACTACACAATACTTGGAGTTGACGGTTCCCTAAGACCTCACGTCGAGCAGTTATTTCAATACATAATCGATCGAAACCATAGGATCTACGTTTGGTCCGGGAATGGTATTCGCACCAAAGATATGGAAAAGCATAACCTCACTGATTTCATCACCAACTTTTATGAAAAGCCCGTTCATGACTATTGGAACAATACCTCCAAATTACCAGAGAAAGATCGACCCAATATGGTGATCGATGATAATTTGGAAATTGTGGCTATCTTAGGAGGTATCTGGGTAAACCAATACTATTTCCCAAACAAAAACGATGCGGAAATGCTAAAAGTGCAGGAAATAATAGTAGAAGTGGAATCATCGGGAAGTTCTGATGATCCTCGTTTCCGAAAACTGAAATTTATCTAAATATTACCCTGACAAAGACACGAGTGTCTTACGATACTATTTCGATTAATTTAAACATTATCCAACCAGCTAAGGACATCAGACTAATAAGGAACAAAGACAACCCGATCATATAGATGTATTTTTTCAATTTATAAAGCCAGCTTCCTTCTTAGAATCTACGAAGTTCAAATATGGAACCCAAAATTAAATCAGTTCCCTTATCTAAAAGAAGACATCACTTCTTCAGATAACCAATCCATTTTCTCCAAAGAGGAATTTAAATCAGAGGATCTGGTATCTAAAACGATATGGCTAACCCCCAAATTCTCATACTCTTCTATATCTGAGATGATTTGCTCTGGATTACCTGAAAACCGTCGTCTTCTACCTCCAAATGAATTTTCCTTGTCGTACACAGGGGCCTTCAACACGATAGAAATTTCAGACCTATCCCGGCCAATTTGTTCACAATATGTCTCCATGTACGAGATTTCGGTACTCATCTCAGCAGGTTCCAAAGGTGAAGCTGGATTGGCACCTACAGGATGCCAAGCGTCAGCCATTTTAACTACGCGTCGAATAGCTGCCCTACTCTGCCCTCCAACCCAAATAGGAGGACCCGGAGTCTGTATTGGCTTTGGGGCAAATTGAAGAGGTTTAAAAGAATAGAATTCCCCATTGTAGGAGGGTTCTTCTTTCGTCCATAGTTCTTTGAAGATAGCTATGTATTCGTCAGTAACTTTTCCTCGTCGATTAAATGGAGCTGTATCCAAAGATTCAAATTCCTCTGACAGCCAACCCACCCCAACTCCTACCACCAATCTACCTCCTGAGAGAACGTCAATGGTAGCAAGCATTTTTGCCGTCAAAACAGGGTTCCTGTGAGGAACAATCATCACGCTCGTTACAAGTTTGGCAGTATTTGTAACTCCGGCCAAAAATGCTAGCTCTGTAATCATTTCAAGATGTTCACCAGAACTATCCCACGGAACTTCAGTTCCGACAGAATATGGATACTGCGATTCAGGGTTTATAGGAGCTATAACATGATCACCAGCCACCATTGAATCGAAACCAATATCTTCAGCATGGGAAGCTATTTTTAATATTGGCTCGCGTTGAGCAAGGGGACCATGAGTCGGTAAATAAAATCCAAATTCCATTTTAGTTCCTTTCAAAATATCTTATTCAGGTAAGTTTGTTTTCAAAAAACCGTGAACCAATTCATTGAAAAATTCTGGTTGCTCATAATAAATAGAATGCCCGGATCGTTCCACCATCACGAACTCTGAATGCGGAATTAGCGATGAAGCTATCTCGATAGTCTTCGGATGCACTAATTTATCTTCTTGCCCAACCATAAATAGCGTTGGTATACCTAGTTCACTAAATCTTTCATCCGTAGAACCATTGTGGTTCGGTCTCGGAGCTAGAAAATCAGGACCGTGTCTTGGATTCATTCTCATAATCTGTCTATACAACAAAGACCTTTCAGGAAATCTTTCTGAAAAATCGGGTGATAGTGCCTTAATCGCACCCTCTGGTAAAAATGGAGGAGATGCTTTGTGTTTTTTTCGCACTTCCCTCGATTCTTCATTATCAGACCCACCATTTGTGCCAGAAAAAACCAAAGCTGTCACCCGTTTTGGGTTTCTTAAAGAAAATACTGCTGCAGTTCGGCCACCCATTGAATGAGCCACAATCGCTGCCTTATCTATAGCAAGATGATCGAGAAGCCCTTCCAAATCATCTGCAAAAGCTGTTCTTCCTTTGGGTACCGCTTCATCCGGCGTCCTTCCGAAGGTCCTATGGTCAAAAATCACACATTTATAGAACTCCGAAAAATATGGTATCTGCTGCCACCATGATATGTGGTTTCCGCCAGAACCATGCGCAAATACGACAGGGGTCCCTTCCCCATGAACCTCGTAATACATGGACACACCGTTTACGTCTGCGAATGCCATTATTCTCCTTTACATATACCAGACAACTATTCCCTCACCCCTGTCACTCCGCCATCAATAACTAATTCTATTCCTGTAACAAATGAGGATTCGTCGGAAGCAAGATATAAAACGCCGTAGGCAACGTCAATCGATTGTCCAATGCGACCAAGAGGTATAGAGCCAACTCTAGATTCCGGGTCAGTTGAGTGAGTCACAGATCTAATCATGTCAGTGTTTATGGGACCAGGATGAACAGAATTACATCTTATGTTGTCGGATGCAAAACGCCCTGCTGTCGATTTTGTGAGGACCCTAACTGCTCCTTTGGATGCTGCATATGCAGGAGAAGACAAAGGTCTGCCTACTATGCCAGCTATGGAGGAGATATTAACTATAGAGCCTCCCCCAGCCCTTTGCATTGCTGGGATGACATACCTAGTGCCCAAGAAAACGCCCTTGGAATTAATCTCCATAGTTCTATCCCAATCCTCGGAAGACACTTCCAAGTAGTCTTGAGGTAAGGCAATTCCTGCGTTATTCACAAGTATGTCTAATTTGCCATATTCAGATTCGGCAAATTCTATAGCTTTTTCCCAATCTGAATCATTTGTCACATCCAGATGGACATATCTAACATTGCCACCGGATTCTGTAACTTCCTTCTCAACTTCCGAGCCCAATTGATCCAATACATCCCCAAATATTACCTGTGCACCTTCGGATGCAAAAAGGCTAACTTCTTCTGCTCCTTGACCTTTAGCACCTCCGGAAATAAGAGCTACTTTCCCTTCAAGTCTTTTCATTGTTAACCTCCTCAAAAGCCCTTTATAAGGCTTTCCATTTCATAACGTTATTATCTATGTGAACTCTTCCAAAATGTTCATCTGGATGAAAGTGCCCCGCTGCAATAATCATGTCCTGGGAGATTGACCTATCGATTAAATCTAATCGACTTTTTTCGCTGGCTGTTTTATCAACATCCACTCCAGCAGACCAAGATGGTTCACTAATTTGGACTTTACTATGAATCGCATCTCCCACAATAGCTGCTTTCTCCCCCCCAGAACTCAATATGAAAGACATATGACCTGGAGTATGTCCTGGGGTCAAAAGCGAAGTGATTTCATCAGTAACGTTAAACCCATCACCAAAAAGATCCATCAATGACAGAGATTCCAATGGAATCACATTTTCACTAACCCACGGAGCATTAATCAGATTCTCAGGCCGAGTGAAATAGTCCCAATCCAACGAAGGAACCAAGTACCTTGCATTCGGAAAGTAAGGAATCGGTGGGTCTGAGGATAGGTCCAAATTCCAGCCCACATGATCGATATGCAGATGACTATGAACCACTATATCTATATCTCCGGGCATAATACCCGTCCTAATGAGATCGTTTAATAAATCTCCTTTTTGGTTCCCTCGAGTTGGATGGGGTCCCGGACCAATTCCCGTGTCCACCAAAACTATCTTTCCATTAGATCTCACTATGAAACTGCCATAGTAAAGTTGGACTAATCCCTTATCCAACACCTCGTCTTTATATGGATCCCACAGGGCAATGTCCACATCAGGGAAAAAATCATCAGGAGATCTTGGTGGAGGTACCATGTCCATAAGAGATATAACCTCTAAATTGCCGATCTGTAATTTTTCTTGCATTTACTTCCCCCATGATTAATTTGCCAAAAATCATTATCAGGTTTCAGCCTGTTACACTCACTTCGACATTGTATTCCTTTTTTACAAGGTTTTATTTGAAACAATAAAAGAGAGAGGTAACAGAAATGGAAAAAATTAAAATTGGATTCATCGGCCTAGGGAACATGGGAGGAGGAATGTCATTAAATATAGCCAGAGCAGGCTATGAAATGGTAGTTCATGATATTGACCGAGAAGCAGCCACACCCCTTCTCGAATTGGGTGCAGAATGGGCAGAGACACCAAAGCAGCTGGCTGAATCTGTTGATGTGATTTTTACCTCGCTTCCAGGACCACCAGAAGTAACCTCAGTATCTACTGGAGTCGATGGATTGATAGAAGGCGTGTCCAAAGACTCAATTTGGATTGATCTCAGTACAAGTTCGCCTACATTAATTAGAGAATTATCAAAAAAATTTGAAGACCACGGGGCCACTGTTTTAGACGCCCCCGTTAGTGGTGGAGTTAAAGGAGCTCAAACAGGTAAATTGGCAATAATGGTCGGTGGAAACGAAAGCATATTTAATCAGGTAAAACCAATTCTAGATTCTTTTGGCGACAAGGTGAGTTATACGGGTTCCATAGGGTCCGGCAGCATATGCAAGCTTATGCACAATACCATCGGCTATGGCATGCAAATGATCATATCTGAATGTTTGACTCTCGGAGTTAAAGCAGGAGTAAAACCAGAAGAACTCGTGGAATGTATAAAAAACGGAAGTGTAGGGAGAGGTAACTTACTTAATGTCACATTACCAGACACATATCTGCAAGGTAAATTCGACCCCCCTAATTTTGCCCTCAAATTAGCGAGAAAAGATGTCTCTTTGGCCCTTGAACTTGGTCGCGAATATGATGTTCCGATGGAGGCGGCAAGTCATGCTTACAATGAACTGACTGCTGCGATGAACAGAGGATGGGAAAACAAAGATTCTAGGATCAGCCTGCTCCTCCAAGAAGAAAGAGCAGGTAATATTGAGGTTAGAGTGGACAACTCATAGTCTACTCAAGGAGTAATCCTTAATCTCCCGGCACCATTTCAGCAACAGATCCTTTAAAGGCTGGCATAACTTCTTCTGAAAATCGTTCTAGCTGTTCAACTATTACAGATTTTGGTGTGCCAACTGGATGGCTAACGCTAACTCTATTCAACCCGGGATATTTTTTCTCTAATGCTTTCAATTGCTCAATAATTAAATCTGGAGGTCCAGCCAATACGCCGCCTGCCTCCACAGCATCCGCTATTGTTGGTAATCCAGCCTTGAGTGCTGTTTCAGGGTCGCCCATAGCAGTAATCTGATCATCACTTAAAGCTTTCACTAGTCGGAGAGGGCCAAACATTTTTAGATTTTCTTCGTAAAAATTACCGACTTCTTTCATGGCTTGCTCTTTTGTATCCGCAATATGAAAATGAAATCCTATTGCCAAATTCTCTCCAAGTTCCGTATCCACCCCTATCCTGGAATAAGCATCCCTAAATCCCTCTACAGCTTTATCCATAGCCCCTCCTTCAGAACTTCCTCCTCCTATAATTCCACTCATGCCATGCTTTGCCATGAAATCTAATCCACGGGGTGTGGCACTTTGAATAGGTTGCCAGCATTCAACAGGTCGATTTACCGGCCTCGGCACCAATGTGATTTCTTTTAACTCATACCCTCTGTAAGGAACCTCGGGCGGTATGGTGTAGTAGGAACCTTTGTGGGAAAAGGAATCTTTATTAAAGGCTTCAAATATTATATCGACCTGCTCTTCAAACAAGTCTCTGTTGGCCGGTTGATCTAGAAGAGGAGAACCAAAGGTTTCAACTTCTCTAGTGTGGTATCCCCTACCAACACCAAACACTACCCTGCCCCCAGTCAGCACGTCAGCAGTGGCATAATCTTCCGCGAGTCTCAGAGGATGCCACATAGGGGCAATATTGAACCCGCAACCCAATCTAACATTCTTCGTTAAATGTGCCAGATGTAAGGCCATCATGAGAACATTTGGTAGACACTCGTAGCCTTCAGGTTGAAAATGATGTTCAGCCATCCAAAAGGTGTCATACCCACACCGATCCATAGTTTGAGCTATCTCTGTAGCCTTATCAAAGGCTGACACAAGATATTCGTTGCCAAAGATCCGATCGTTCACTGGGGTACCGGCATACCCAACATTCTCCAAATCTACATGGCCGGCATAAAGACTATCGAAATTAGTAATCATTTTGCCCCTCCTTGATGCTTTAAAAAATCAACTTAGATTTTGGCGAATAATAACAGAGAACCAGTTGTACTATTTCAATCATAAAAAAAGTCCCAAAAAGCCTTTTATGAGATCCAAAACCAAAAAAAAAGAGAAACTGAAGTAAAATGTCGCCCATTACCAAAAAATAAGGTACTCATATGACGCTAAAAAAAATACTTATAGCTAATCGCGGGGAAATTGCAATCCGAATTGCAAGAGCCGCCTCAGACATGAATATTACGACTGTCTCTATCTATTCCGAAGATGATGCTTCATCGCTTCACGTTCAATCAACGGATGAATCTTTTGGATTAAATGGGGAAGGGGTAGCCGCATATCTAGATATAGAACAGGTAGTGGGAATAGCTAAAAAATCTGGTGCAGACTCAATCCATCCTGGATACGGATTTCTTGCAGAGAACCCCGGATTTGCAAAAAGATGCCAAGAAGAAGGAATCGTTTTCATAGGGCCAAGTGTGGCAATACTGGAGCTCTTTGGAGATAAAGGAAAAGCTAGATTAGCTGCAGCAAAGTCAAACGTACCAACACCAGCCGGACTCGAAGGTCCGATCACGCTTGAATCTGCAAAAAAATTTTTTGGGAACCTTGAAGAAGGTAGCGGTATGATGCTTAAAGCCATAGCAGGCGGGGGAGGAAGAGGAACTAGAGCGATTAAGAATCCATCTGAAGTAGAAAGATTATTTAAGCGATGCCAATCTGAAGCAAAAAGAAGTTTTGGAAATGGTGACTTATATGCCGAACAACTTATAGAAAATGCTAGGCATATCGAAGTTCAGATAATTGGTGATAATTTTGGCAATGTGACGCATCTCTGGGAAAGAGAGTGCAGCATACAACGCCGCTATCAAAAGTTGGTGGAAATTGCCCCTGCACCTTTTATCACGCAAAGTCTTCGTGACCAAATTATCGAGTCAGCTATCACCCTTGCCGTTGACGTCGGATATTGTAATTTAGGCACCTTCGAATTTTTGGCTTACCAAAGTCGTGGATCTGAATACGACTCGTTTGTGTTCATTGAAGGAAATGCCAGGTTGCAAGTCGAACACACGGTTACCGAAGAAATAACAGGAATAGATATCGTGCAGTCTCAAATCCGATTGGCCGATGGATCTACCTTAAGTGATATAGGACTTGATCCCGACAATCCTCCCTCAGTGAGAGGATACGCGATACAAAACAGAATTAACTGCGAAACGATATCTAACACAGGTCAAATAAAACCCTCCACGGGAAAAATTACTAAATATGGTGCACCCGGTGGGCTAGGGATAAGAACTGACGGATTTGGCTATACAGGCTATGAAACCACAATGGCTTTTGATTCTCTTATTGCGAAACTCATATGCCATTCAAATTCCGACAATTTCCTTGATGCTGTAAATCGATCAAAAAGAGCACTATCAGAGTTCGACATAGAAGGAGTTGAAACCAATATCGAATTTCATTTGAACCTTCTGTCTCACCCTGAATTTATATCCGGAAATATAAATACCCTTTTCCTTGATGATAACTTGGCTGAACTAATGCCAGACGAATCATCGTCTAATGGAAAAGGCAACAACAGTCAACCACTCAAAACAGATGAGGGATTTGCAGGAGCCAATCTAAAAACGAAGGATCCGTTAGCTCTGTTTGATTACGATCAACAAGTAAAATCTACTCAACAAGAATCAGAAACTGAACTAACAGCACCACAAGGGCCAGATGGCACAGTAAATGTGGTCGCACCTATACAAGGAACCGTCATAAGCATAGATGTTGATCTGGGACAAGAAGTAACAAAAGGTCAACAATTACTAGTCATGGAAGCCATGAAGATGGAACACATGGTCACTAGTAACATCAGCGGAATAATTAGAGGTATAACAATAAGTGAGGGCGATACAATTCGGGAAAATTACCCTCTTTTCCATATAGAAGAATCTGACGTATCTGTATCTTCCAAGGACCTCAACCAAGAATTGGACCCAGATTATATTAGGTCTGATTTGCAAGAACTAAATGAAAGACGATCCCACATATTTGATGAAAATAGGCCCAGTGCTGTTGACAGACGTCGAAGCAAAGGGCAGCGAACGGCTAGAGAAAACATAGCCGACCTTTGTGATCCCGATAGTTTTGTAGAATTCGGCTCCCTTGCGGTGGCAGCTCAACGACTAAGAAGGGATGAAGATTGGCTCCGAATAAACACCCCTGCAGACGGGCTAATATGCGGGGTAGGGACAGTTAACGGCCAAATGTTTACAGAAAAAGATTCTAGGTGTCTGGCAGTATCCTATGACTACACCGTCTTCGCAGGAACGCAAGGTAACAGAAACCACTATAAACAAGATAGGGTGTATGAGCTCGCACACAGATTTAGATTACCAGTGGTGCTGTTCGGAGAAGGTGGAGGAGGTCGTCCGGGGGATACCGATAAAATGGGAGGTATTGGAATGGATACCACCACTTTCACGACTTGGTCCAGATTAAGCGGACTTGTTCCAATGGTAGGAGTCGTCTCCGGGCGCTGCTTTGCAGGAAATACCGCCCTAGTCGCATGTTGTGACGTTATTATCGCTGCGGAAGACACCACTATAGCTATGGGAGGGCCGGCGATGATAGAAGGCGGAGGTCTAGGCGTCTATACACCTGAAGAAGTAGGACCTCTGTCCTTTCAGGTACCTAACGGGGTTGTTGATATTCTCGTTAAAGATGAAGCCGAAGGGGTAGAAGTAGCAAAAAAATATATCTCTTATTTTCAAGGTGCTACTGAAGAATGGGAAGAAAATGATCAACGAGTTCTTAGACACTCAGTTCCTGAAAATAGAAAAAGAATCTATGACATGAGATCTATTATAGAAACCATCGCAGACAAAGATTCAGTTTTAGAAATACGAAAAGATTTTGGTATAGGGATCTTCACCGCCTTAATAAGGATTGAGGGAAAGCCAATGGGGTTGATCGCGAATAATCCTCATCATTTGGCAGGAGCGATCGATAGTGATGCCTCTGACAAGGCTGCTAGATTTCTTCAACTCTGCGACGCATTCGATTTGCCCATCGTAAGCCTTATGGATTGCCCCGGCTTAATGGTGGGACCTGAAGTAGAAAAGACTGCCCTAGTTAGACATTGCGGACGATTATTCAACACGGGAGCTAATTTAACGGTTCCCATGTTTGGTGTGATAGTCAGAAAAGCATATGGCCTCGGAGTGCAAGCTATGTGCGGTGGAGGGTCACTAGTACCCTTCTTTACAGTAGCATGGCCTACCGCCGAGTTTGCGGGAATGAATATCGAAGGGGCTGTAAAACTAGGCTATCGAAAAGAATTAGAAGCAATTGAGGACCCCGAGGAACGCATCAAAGAATACGAAGGGATGGTCGAGAAAAGTTATGAGAGAGCCAAAGCGGTAAACGCTGGAAGTTACTTTGGGATAGATGACGTCATAGATCCTGCAGACACTCGAAAATGGCTCGTTGCTGGTTTAAAAAGTTTACCGCCAACTCCCCCTAGAACAGAAAAAAAACGTCAATACATAGATACTTGGTAGACCAAACTTGCCTACTGAAAGCCAAAACCCTGTTCATGCCCAAGTTCTTGAAGGGGTAAAAATAATCGACCTGACTGGTCCGTCTGGTTTCTATTGCACCAAATTACTAGCAGATTTAGGCGCGGACGTAATTCGAATTGAAACCGAATCAACTGCTGAACTTGAAACTTTCGCACCTTTCTATCGAGGTAAGAAAGATATAGATAGCAGTTTATATCGATGGCATTTCCATACCAATAAACGTAGTGTTGAATTGGATCTAGCTTCGCAGCAGGGTAAAGATACATTTCTTCATCTGTTGGAAGTGGCCGATGTATTAATAACAACGGAACCACAAAATATAGCTAATGAAACTGTAATTAAGAAAGCTGAAATACGAACCAGGTACCCACAACTTATACATACTGTGATTAGGGCTTTCTCATCCAGAAGTGCTTACTCAGAATACAAAGCCACAGATATTGTGGCATTGGCGATGAGTGGACTTATGGCAATTACAGGTTTCCCAGAAGACCCACCCAATCAGATGGGTGGAGAGCAGGCCTATCACATGGTTTCTATGCATGCTGCCACAGGAACACTGGTTGCCTTGTTAGACCGTGATTTGACGGGAAAAGGGAAAGACATTGAAGTATCCATGCAAGAATGTACCTCAATGGCTACTCTTCAAACAGCAAATCTTAATTACTACATCTGGCAAAACCTAAACCGTCAACGAACCGGATTGAATCATCCATTTTCTGTCCCAACAGCTGATGAAACCCTTCCGGCCTACCCAAAAACTTTATACAAATGCCTGGATGGATGGGTATCTTATGCGGCACATTTGGCGCCTCCGGGAGCGTGGGAAAGATTCTTGCAATGGCTAGAAGATCATGACAGCCAACAAGATTTAAGAGATCCCAAATATTTGGATCCAGAAATAAGACAAAAAAACCAGAATCATATAAATGAGGTCATGGCTGGGCATTGTTCAAAATTAAAAGCTCAGGAACTCTATCACTCAGCTCAAAGCTACCGGCTTCTTTGTGTCCCTGTACAAAATGCTGCAGACCTTATTGCAGACAAACAGCTTGAGGAAAGACATTTTTTTAAGAATGTAAAACATGATGATGGCTCAGAAGATTTCATTTATCCAGGAGCACCTTATAAGTTGTCAGAAACGCCTTGGGATATTAAAAATAATTCCCCGAAGATAGGACAACATACTAAAGAAGTTTTGGATGAATGGCTCAACCCTGCAAATGCAAAGGCGAGCTATGAATAACCCTCGTTTACCGTTATCAAATATAAGGATCGCAGATTTTGGATGGATGATAGCTGGCCCCCTAGCGACTAGAGTATTTGCCAATTTTGGAGCTGAAGTTATCAGAATCGAGTCTGGTTCCAGGATAGACGAAATAAGAGTTGTCGGAGCAAGACCGGAAGGAATTGAAAGCCCAAACGTTGCCGGAGTGTTTAACGATATTAATACGTCAAAGTTAAGCATGACTTTAGATTTAAATACTGACGAAGGTCTTTCATTAGCCAAAAACGTAATCGAAATAAGCGACGTTGTAACTAATAATTTCAGGGGCGATAGAATGGGAAAATGGGGATTAGATTATGACAATCTGAAAAAAATAAAACCCGACATAATTGCTCTCAGTATGCCAATGATGGGAAGTGACGGGCCCCATCAGGACTACGGAGGTAATGGTATAAATATTATAGCTGGGGCAGGAATTAGCAGCATAACTGGTTATCCAGACAAAGCGCCAGTTGGCACAGGATCTTTGTACCCAGACTTTAGTGGTAACCCGAATCATGCATCTATAGCCCTATTAGCTGCTATCAGGTACAGAAACAGAACAGGTAAAGGCCAATTTATAGACCTTGCCCAATATGAATCCACCGTATCTCTGCTAGGGACCAGCATCCTCGAATACACAGCTAACGGTAAATTACCCGATCGACCAGGAAACAGATCGCAAAATATGGCCCCTCATAACGTTTATCGTTGCAAAGGCATGGATCGTTGGTGTGCCATAGCAGTTAGCACTGAAGAAGAGTGGCAAAACTTAAAAAAAGTTCTGGGCGAGCTAGAGTGGATGAATCAACCTAAATTCGCAAACTTTAATCAGCGCAAAGCAAATGAAGAAGAATTGGACGAAGGCATTAGTAATTGGACTTCGAATAAAGATGCATACGAGGTAATGAACCTACTACAATCCCACGGTGTACCCGCCGGCGTAGTACAAGATACTGAAGACTTACTTAAACGGGATAAAAGTTTCACTGACACACACGTTATCGATATGCCACACCCAGAAATCGACTCAATGAAGGTTCATGGTGAGACGATTTCCATGTCTGGTGTCACTCCCAAAGTTGATAGGGCCCCGCTACTAGGAGAGCACACTGAATACATTTTAGGGGACCTTTTAGGAGTAGCTGAATCAAAAATAGATAACTTATATGTTTCGGAAGTACTTAAATGAATAAGGAGATACTGATGGGAAACAAACTGGAAGGCGATGTAGCTATAGTGACAGGCGGAAACAGCGGGATAGGCGAAGCAACTGCCCACCTGTTTGCAAAAGAGGGAGCGAAGGTTGCGATCTTAGCTAGAAGAGAGAAAGAAGGAAAAGAAGTGGAATCTGCTATAAAAGCTTCCGGTGGAGAAGCCACATTTTTTCAATGCGACGTAGCGGAAAGAGGCCAAGTAGATGAAGTAGTCGAAAATGTTGTAGCAACATACGGAAAAATAAGTGTTCTCTTTAACAATGCAGGAGGTGGTGATAAAGGTAACTTCCCAGACGAAACAGATGAAGGCTGGGACAGGGTTATTGCGGTAAATTTGAATGGGACATTCTACGTCTGTCGTGCTGCATGGTCCCATTTGATCGAATCAGGAAACGGGCGAATCGTAAACATGTCGTCACTAGCAGCTCAAAGAGGGTTTAGTAAAAACATGTACGACCTGGTAGGCCGCGGGCCTTCATCCTCCTATTACGCCGCAAAAGCAGGTGTTGATGCATTTACCCGATATGCAGCTGGTATGGGTGGCCAACACAACATTAGAGTAAATGGCGTAAGACCTGGCCAAATCATAACTCCTTTGACCGATGTCGGTGGTGGAAATCATTCCCTCAAAGGAGCCTTCGATTTTATCCAAATATTAGAAGGTGCAGGTTACCCCGATGACGTAGCCAATACTGTTTTATTCCTAGTATCAAACGATTCCAGATTTATCACAGGAGAAATAATAAATGTTGACGGAGGTATGCCTGGAAAACTTTAATTTCGTCAAACAAGTATTGTTTCTATGAACCATCTATGTGTAGTAGGATGCGAGAATAAGAGCATTTAGAACTTACCAAAATAGTGGTATATGCAGTACACATTTACAGAAAAAGAAGAAGATTTTAGAAGTGAATTACTGGAGTTTTTAGGTAAAGAATTGCCTGAAGACTGGAATTCTTTATCACCAGAAAGTCATTTTTCTAAGGAAAATTTACCGTTCACCAAATCCATGGCCAAAAAGCTGGCAAAAAAGGGTTGGTTGACCATGGCATGGCCTGAAGAATACGGGGGTCAGGGTCGCTCAATAATGGAGCAATTGATATACCGGGAAGAGATGACTTATCAGGATGTTCCGGGAACAGACCTAGGGACAGGTGCTATTAGCTGGGTCGGACCTACCTTGATGATTGCCGGTACCCATGAACAAAGAAAGGAACATCTCCCTCCTATTGGAAATGGCGATGCCTATTGGTGCACTCTTTATAGTGAGCCTGGGTCAGGATCAGATTTGGCCTCACTCCAGACACAAGCTCAAAAAGATGGTGACGACTACATAATCAATGGCTCAAAAATATGGACTAGCTCCGCTCATATCGCAGACTTTGGATGGCTAGCGGCAAGAACTAATCCTGAAGCTCCAAAACACAGGGGTATTAGTTTATTCATGGTGGATATGAAATCACCTGGAGTTACGGTAAGGCCAATATACAACATGGCCGGCTCTCATGAATTCAATGAGGTTTTCTTTGAAGATGTCAGAATACCTTCCAAAAACCTAGTTGGAGAAGAAAATCGCGGTTGGTACACACTTGCTGTGGCTTTAGACTTCGAAAGATCGGGAGTTGGGTATTCAGCCAATGCAAGAAGAATACTCGAATCTCTGACAGTCTATGTAAAGTCAGCACATAAAAATGGCAAACCGCTTTCTGAAAATCAATTAGTTCGAAATAGACTTGCTGAAAGACATATTGAAACAGAAGTTTCAAGATCTATGTCATATAAGGTCGCTTGGATGCAGAGCAACGGTATGGTCCCAAATGCCGAGGCTTCCATGTCTAAACTATTTGGAACTGAGTTGGTACAAAGAGTAGCAAATACGGCAATGAACATAATAGATATGAAAGGCCTTTTATCACACGAATCAGATCTATCGCCCTTGGAAGGGGCCGTCCAGAAAATGTATTTGAGCTCTTTTTCATCCACAATAGCTGCCGGTACTTCAGAAATCCAAAGAAACATCATTGCAGATAGAGGTTTAGGTTTACCCAGGGCTTAGTTAGATATCTAAATCACATATGGTGGTCTCCGACGAAATGGAATCTTTGTGTTCTCCAACTCAAGAAAGGCTTCTGCCTTATACCATTTTGGATCTAACCGAAGGCGGCCATAATATTTGCGGTCGGCTCTTGGGAGATATGGGAGCGGAAGTCATCAAAATAGAGCCTCCTGGTGGCAGTCAAACCCGTCTCCGGGGACCGTTTACAAAAGATTCAGAGGGTAAGCTCAGAAGCCTATATTGGGCATCATATAACTCCAACAAAAAAGGAATTTCCCTTTCACTTGATACCGATGAAGGAAGGCAAATATTTCTTAAGTTGGTAAACAAAAGTGATGCAATATTAGAATCGTTTCAGCCTGGATATCTTGATTCATTAAATTTAGGATTTGAAACGCTCTCAAAAACAAATCCCCAATTAGTGCATACATCGATGACGCCTTTTGGCTCAACCGGACCATATGCTGGTTTCATATCCACGGATTTAATAACCAGTTCAATGGGTGGAATGCCTTTTGTAAGTGGTGACGAGGATCGTCCACCAGTAAGAATAAGCTTTCCACAGGCCGAATTAGTTGCTGGATCTCAAGCTTTTGGAGCAACAGTAGCTGCCTTAAGGCACAGTAGAAACAGTAAAACTGGACAACATGTAGATGTATCGGAGCAAATAGCGGTGATGTGGACTTTAATGAACGCCACGCCATTTCCTCAATTACACGGCACCGATGTAACCAGGGCGGGGGCATTCAGAAAAAGAGGTCCTATAGATGCAAGACATGTATTTAGATGTGCTGATGGATATGTAAGTATGAATGCGCAGGCCAAAACACTTGATGGATTTATTGCGTGGATGTCAGAAGAAATTGAGATCGAAAAAGAGATCCTAGGTTTCGATATTGGTAAATGGGATCTTAGACCCGATAGTGACCCGAATGGTAAAGAAGCCTCTGAGTTTAAAAAAGTTGAAAAAGCTATAGAAGATTTTCTTTTAATAAAAACAAAAACAGAAATTTTTGAAAGGGCCCTGTCTGCAGGGCTTTTGGTGGCACCTTGTAATACCGTCGAGGATATTAGGAAAAGTCCCCAATTAGAAGCAAGATCATTTTGGATTGATATTTATCATCCGGAATTTGGTAAGGATATAACCCATCTAGGACCCTATATGAAGATGTCCGAAACTCCTCTAAAGGTTTACTCTCCCTCCCCTAGTGTTGGATCTGATAATGAAGAAATATTCAAAAGTCTTGGCATAGGTAAATCGGAAATTGAAGCGTTAAGGAAAGGAGGGACTGTATAGTGCAAAACAACAACACAGAACTTCTTTTTAACGGTCTAAAAGTTTTAGATTTTACATGGGTTGGTGTCGGCCCAATCACGACAAAATACTTTGCAGACCACGGGGCAGATGTAATAAAAATAGAATCTGCAAGCAGACCTGATGTATTAAGGGGCGCACCTCCGTTTAAGGACGCAATACCAGGCATAAATAGAAGTCAATTTAGTGGGAATTACAATTCAAGTAAAAGGAGTTTAGGGGTCAATTTATCAATTCCGGAATCCTTAGACTTAGTAAAAGATATCATAGCTAAATGGGAACCCGATGTGATAGCAGAAAGTTTCACACCGCGGGTTATGAAATCGTTGGGTCTCGACTATCTTTCTGTTAAAAAAATAGCCCCAGATGTCATTTATTTTAGTACCTGTCTAATGGGTCAATATGGACCACATAACAATTACGCAGGATTTGGGCAACTAGCCGGGGCAATGGCTGGATTTTACGAAATCACGGGGTGGCCTGATAGAGGGCCTGCTGGACCTTATGGGGCATATTCGGACTTCCTCAACCCTCCCGTAGCTTTTGGGTCTATAGTGGCAGCACTTGATTACCGGGATCGTTACGGAAAAGGACAACATATTGACCTTTCACAGTATGAGGGAGCGATGCACTTTCTAGCTCCACATATCATGAAATACAACGAGGACGGCTTCATTCTGGGTAGGATGGGAAACGAGGATGAAGAGATGTCGCCGCATGGGATATTTCAGTGTCTAGATAAGAAAAGGGGTCTCACCGACACAGAGGAATCATGGGTTGCAATAGCCATAGAATCTGAATCCCAATGGGCAGAATTTTCAAAAGTTTTAGATTTGCCAGATGAGATATCTAACCAAAGTTTGTCAGAGAGGAAATTAAACAAACCTCAAATAGACAATTTAATCTCGAACTGGACTGCACAAAATGATGCTGGACAAATTATGAATTTGCTACAAAGCCACGAAATTCCATGTGGCATGGTACAAAGTCAGTCTGATATGTGGGAGGACCCTCAACTCAAGCACGCAGACTTTTTTCAATGGCTTGAACACTCAGAAGTTGGTCCGATGCCATACGACGGACTGCAGTTCACACTGTCAAAAACGCCAGGGAGTCTAACACGAGCCCAGGCCATGATTGGCGAACACAATTTGGAAATCCTTGATGAAATTCTTTCTAT
>RQOP01000006.1 GCA_008373095.1 SAR202 cluster bacterium
CGGTTGGGGAAGCAGGCCTATCAAGATTGAAGAGCCAGTTATTCATAGAGGCAGATATGTCATCTTTGGCTGATCTAGGTTTTAGTGTTTATTTGGAAATACTGTATCGATATCTTGCTGGCAAAACACCAAAGAGTTAGAAATCTGTCAGTGATTCAGACGAATGGAATCAACAGATCCTTAGAGATAATCGGCTATGACTTGCACAAGGTGTTTGGATTTACGTCCAGTCCCCTGTTCTATTTGTTCACGGCAAGAGACCCCTTCAGTGATAACCAGAGTGTCTTCCTGTTCTGTTCTTAATTTTGGGAACAAGGTTTCTTCTCCTATCTGCATCGAGATTTCATAGTGATTTTTTAGGTATCCAAAAGATCCAGCCATACCGCAACAGCCGGATTTCACTTCAGATGCATGAAGGCCGGGTATGTGTTCCAGTACTTTCATCGCAGCTTCGGTTCCGACTAGGGCTTTTTGATGACAATGCCCATGCAATACAGCTTTTTGGTTTTCCGGCGCATTCTCAAAAACAAATTCAGGATTCTTTTCCAAAGCGTATAGGAAAAATTCCTCGATTAACATTGTACTTTTGGCGATCTCATCTGATTTTTTCTCGTCATCCATAAGATCTCCAAAATCGCCTAGAAAACCGAGAACACAGCTTGGTTCTATCCCAACTAATTTTGCCCCGTTTTTTATGTGCGGATATATCTGATCTACGTTAAAAGCTATGTTGTCTTTGGCCGCGTCAATCATGCCGTTTGATAGCATTGGACGACCGCAACATTTCAGGCTAGGTATGATAACTTGGTAACCTAGTTTTTCAATTACTTTGACCGCTGATATCCCTAATTCAGGATGGTTGAAATTAGTAGTGGTATCAGGGAATAAAACGACCTGCCCATTAACAGCTTTTTCCTCAGATGAGCCACCTCTTGCTTTAAACCATTGAGTGAATGTCTGAGACGCAAATTTTGGAAGTGGCCTTCTAGAGTCAATTCCAATAGATTGTTCCAGTAATCGTTTGGATCCCGGAATGGACATCATCCAATTAGACAAAGGAGCAAAAAAAGTTCCTAGTTTACTCAGAGAAGCGACATTTCCGAAAAACCTGTTTTTTAGGTCGTAGCCATTTTCCTTATGGTATATGTTAAGGAATTCGTACTTAAGTTTGGCCATATCAACATTGGAAGGGCATTCAGCTTTGCACCCCTTGCATTCAAGGCACAGGTCCATCACTTCATACATCCTTTCCTGCGTGATTGCCTCTGGTGGTAATGCACCGGATATGGTTGCCCTTAAAGCGTTGGCTCTTCCCCTTGTCGAGTGTTCCTCATCTCTTGTCGCCATATAGGAAGGGCACATGGTGCCACCTATAACTTTTCTACAGGCTCCTTGCCCATTGCACATTTCTATTGCGCTGGCGAAACTTCCACCTTCTGTTCTATAAGCGAACCCGGTATCAGGTTTCAATGTGTGGTAACTAGTACCGTATCTTAAATTATCAGTCATAGAGGGGGAATCGACTATTTTCCCTGGATTCATAATGCCTTGTGGGTCAAAGGTCGATTTAACTTCTCTAAATGCTTCATATAGTTGGTCACCAAACATTTTGCGATTAAAGCCGCTTCGGACTAATCCGTCACCATGTTCACCACTCAAAGAGCCACCAAATTCAAGAACCAAGTCACTGATTTCTTCAGATATTGCTACCATCCGGTCAATACCTTCTTGATTTTTCAAATTAACCAAAGGTCGGATGTGGAGACAGCCGACGCTAGCGTGACCATAGTAGCCAGCTTCAGTGCCGTTCTTTTTAATTATTTGATCAAATCTTTTTACGAATTCTGGAAGCACGTCGGGGGATACGGCGGTGTCTTCTACAAAAGGAAGAGGTTTAGCGTCACCTGGGACATTCATCATTAATCCTAACCCTGCCTTCCGCACATCCCAAACTTTTTGTTGATCTGTTGGGTCTGTCATTCTCAGGAGTTTATATCCCCAACCGCCTTTTTGGATGCGTTTTTCAAGATCGTCAAATTTAGACTGCAGTTCCAAATCTGAATCTGCTATTAGTTCCATAACTAACAGGGCTTCTGGTGATCCTTCGATGAAACTCGTTAGTCTGGAATAGGCCAGGTTGGACTGGGCCTGCTTGATGATCATACTACCAATTAGTTCAACCGCTGCTGGGCCCATTTCTATGGCTGCAACTGTCGCTTCCATCGATTCATTCAGATCGTTACAATGGAGGACTGCTAGACCTTTTACTTTGGGTACAGGTACAACTTTGAGCTTCGCCTCTGTGATTGTAAGAAGAGTACCTTCAGAGCCAACCACAAATCTGGCCATATTGAAATTACTTCCGCCAACAAATTCGTCTAAGTTATAACCTGATACTCGTCTTTGTATTTTGGGATATCTAGCTAAAATCTCATCTCTATTTTTTTCTCCAATTGCGAACAGATTTCTGTATATATCGCCCTCAAGTCCAGACAGCCTCAGTTTTTCTTCTAGGGTGTCACCAGTGAGATGTTGGAATTTGGTTTTGTCACCATTTGAGAGGATGACGTCGAGATCGTAGACATTATCTACGGTTTTCCCCCATAAGATCGAATGTGCTCCGCATGAATTGTTACCAAGAGCTCCTCCAACGTTTCCTCTGCTACTTGTGCTGGGATCCGGCGTAAACATAACTCCATGAGGCGAGAGTTGTGCATTCAATTCATCGAGAATAATTCCTGGCTGTGTTTTTACCCATCCTTCTTCAACACTAACCTCTTTCATATTTTTCATATATCTTGAGAAATCGACTACTATTGATTCCCCAACAGTTTGACCGGCCAGGCTTGTGCCTCCGCCTCTTGGTAGAACTGTGACCCCGTATTTATGGGCAGTTTCAATTACAGCTATGACATCTTCTTCATTTTTGGGCAGAACAATTCCGACGGGCTCAATTTGATATATGCTGGCGTCTGTGCTCCACAAAGCTCGTGACATTTTGTCAAAACGAACTTCTCCAGATACATGTTTCTGCAATTCAGCGACGAGTTCTTGGGTGTCAGATTCTTTTGAAGTAACTACCATGAGCGACCTATGTAAGTGTATGGGATTGTAATCTAGGTCTCAAAAGTGACCAGCGATTTGGTTTTTATAATGTATCGCTAGTTTATATCAATAATCTTGAGATTTGTCTGCCCTTTTGGAGTCACAGCCACGGCCTTTTGCCCGGATCTTTTACCCATAAGTGCTTTTCCTAGCGGTGAAGCATCTGAGATCTTCCCTTCAAGCGGATTAGCCTCAGAAGGGCTGACTAGTGTGTACTTGTTCTTCTTTTTTTTATCAAGGTCCTCAATTACTATTGTAGTACCAACTCGGACGGTTTTCGCACCTTTTCCAGATGAGTCAACAATGATGGCTGATCGAAGCATTCCTTCAATCTCCTTGATCCTGGCCTCTTCTCTGCCTTGTTGTTCTCTGGCTGCCTCTAATGGTGCGTTTTCTCTCACATCTCCATCTTCAGCCGCAGTTTGGATTGCTTCACTTATCGATACCCTGTTTGATTCTAGAGTCTCTTTTTCCGAAGTGAGTTGGTCGTGACCTTCCTGAGTCATCTCTTGGCCACCCCTCTGGGATACCGATTTTCCTCTACTTCTTGCTGAACCTTTGGACTTACGAACCCTAAAGTGTGTGGCTAAATTAATTTCAGTTATTTCCTGTTTATGAGCATAAGCGAGGAATTTACGTACAGCTTGAAGGCCTTCAACAGCTTCTTCTGACATCGTATTTTTAGCCACTTGTTCAGCATACCCACCTATCTGGGAAGGGGTTATGGAGGCTAAGTCTCTGTCTCCCTGGAAATGTTTGACGAACCGGTTTATCTCTCTTATAGCTGCTTGAGACTTATCTTTGTCTTTAAGGCTTACGGTGTATTCTCCGACTGCCTCCAGCAGGTTCATTTCATTGTTTGAATCCAAGGAAATCTCCCTTTTTAAGACGCTGGTCTGTAACTTACCTCATATTAACGGACTTTCAATTCTATCAGAGGTTGGTATCTATTAACAAAGATGGCTTTTTTATCCTGTGATTCCGAAAGGGTTATTCCTAAATTTTCAAAGGGATATGGATATTAGTATTCCATGGTGTTAAATTACCAATTGGATTTTATCGTCCTTAGGAGTAATGCTTAATTCATGAACACCACAGAGTTTTTAAATATAACCTCTCTGATTGTCCCAGAAAGGACAGCCATAGTATTTGATGGTAAGAGATTTTCATTCCATGAATTGGAAGAACGGGTGAAGAAATTGGCCAATGCCCTTTCCGGATTGGGTGTCGGTTCGGGTGACCGAATAGCAACTATGCAGGTGAATTGTAACGAAAATATTGAGACATATTTTGCAGCGGCTAAACTCGACGCAGTGTATGTTCCCCTAAATTTTCGTTCTAGGCCTGAAGAAATTGAGTATATGCTCAATGATTCTGAGCCGAAGGTGCTTATAACGGGGGAGCGGTATGTCTCCATGGTTAATGATATAAAAGGTGATTTGCCCACGGTGGATCACTTAGTTGTATTAGATGACGCTTCTGTAGAAGGTTGGGAATCATATGAAACCCTGATAGCCTCAGCATCAGACGATGATTTGTTCCCCGAAGACGATGAAGACGACCTTACTATGGTTATGTTTACTGCTGGTACCACGGGCTCTCCTAAAGGTGTAATGCTCAGCCATGACAGTTTTTCCTCATACATATTGTCTAATGTTTCTCCACCTGAAATTGAGTCCGAAGAGAAAAATATATTGACGGTACCGCTTTATCATATTGCAGGCATACAAGCAGTCATGGCTGCAATATATGGCGGTCGAACTCTGATCATCCAACGTCAGTTTGAACCTGTTGAGTGGATGACACTAGTGCAAGAGGAGAAAGCCAACCGGGCCATGATGGTTCCCACTATGCTTAAAATGCTGATGGATCATAAGGATTTTGAAACTTTTGATCTGTCTAGCCTTGAGGTTATAACCTACGGTGCTGCACCAATGCCTCTCGAGGTAATAAAACGAGCTATTGGACAGTTTCCGGGGACATTTTTCATAAATGCATTTGGACAGACTGAAACGGCAGCAACAATAACAATGCTGCCACCTGAAGATCATCTATTGGAAGGCTCAGAAGAGGAAATTGAAAAGAAATTGAATCGTTTGACTTCAATTGGTAAACCATTAAGTGATGTTGAAGTCAGAATTGTGGATGAAGATGGAGGTGAGGTAGCCGTCGGAGAAACTGGGGAAATAGTTGCACACGGACCAAGATTGATGAAAGGGTATTGGAATCAACAGGCAGCAACAGCTGAAGCTTTAAGAGGTGGTTGGCTCTATACAGGTGACTTGGGATATTTTGATGAGGATGGCTATATCTTTCTGTCGGGAAGAGCTAAAGACTTTATAAAAAGGGCAGGTGAGATGGTTTCACCAGAAGAGGTTGAACAAATTTTGCACTCCCATCCTGCCATAGATGAAGCAGCAATCATTGGTGTACCAGATTTAGATTGGGGTGAACGTGTTAGGGCTATAGTGGTGGCCAAACCTGGTAGCACGATAGATGAAGAAGAGGTGATTTCATATTGTAAAGACAGGATGGCCAGTTTTAAAAAACCAGAATCAGTGGTTGTAGTAGATGAATTGCCAAGGAATCCTCTTGGAAAGGTACTAAAAAGAGTACTAAGGGAAGAATATAGCTATCCGATGGAAGACTGATCAGAAAAATGAGGTGAAGAGTAATGAAAATAACAAATATAGAAACTTTTATCGTTGATGCTGGTTGGAGGCCGTGGGGCTTCGTTAAAGTAGAAACAGACGAAGGGATCACTGGCTGGGGAGAATGTAGTGATGGCAGGTCTCCTAGAGGTGTACAGGGAACTATTGAAGATTTGAAGCCTTTACTTATTGGGACAGATCCGAGGGAATTTGAGAATAGATTTTGGGATATGTACAGGGGGACTCGGCAAAGCCCGGGTGGAATCGCTGCCAAGGCACTTGCAGGTTTAGATTGCGCCTTCATTGACATAAAGGCAAAAAGTTTGGGTATTTCAGTACCTGAACTTTTTGGAGGCCCAACTCGGGATAAAGTCCGTGTTTACTGGTCTCACTGTGGTACATCTAGAACAAGGAATTACGAACTAATTGGGGTTCCCCCTCTAGAATCCTGGGATGACATAACTGCGTTGGGAAGGGAAGTTGTTGACAGAGGCTTTACCGCTTTAAAGACCAATGTGATTGGTCCAGGAAAACCGGCCCAGCATTTTGGTACTGGATTCGGCAGCGGCAAAGGATCAACTGATCAAGTTGTAACAAAAGGTGTATTGAGACACATTGAAAAATTAATCGGTACTTTCCGAGATGCGGTAGGGCCCGATGTTGATATTAACTTAGACCTTAACTTTAACTTCAAAACGGAGGCCTGTCTTAGGATTGCTCAAGTTTTGGAGCAATTCGACATGCTGTGGTTGGAAATAGATATGTACCAGCCGGAAAGCATAAGACAGATAAAGGATTCCACCACTACTAGAATTTGCACCGGTGAGAATTTGTTTTATATGAGGGAATATCTGCCTTATTTTCAACAGCATGCGGCAGATATGTTTATGATAGACGTTCCATGGAACGGATTCAGCCAATCTAAAAAGGTGGGTGATCTTGCTGAAGTGTTCCAGCACAATGTAGCGCCTCATAACTACTACAGTCACTTGTCCACTTTTGTGAGCGCTTCTCTTTGTGCGTCTCTTCCAAATATACGCATTATGGAAATTGATATAGATGATGTTCCTTGGAAAGATGATCTAGTTACCAATAAACCTGAAATCATTGACGGCTATATGACGATACCATCGGGGCCTGGTTGGGGTGCTGATATAAATGAAGAGGTTGCAAAAGCCCATCCTTGGGAAGGGCATAGAGGTAGTTATGGTTCTTCTGCTCCACCACCGTCAGAATGGACGTTCGGTCTGCCCAGCGTGTCATGAAGATCCTATCAATCTAAACTTTTCCCGGTATATCAGATGAGCTTTGAAACTTTTGGACTACGTTTGAGATTGCGTCAGGACGTTCCATGTACATATTGTGGCCGGTATCTGAGATTATTACTGTCTGCAAATTAGGCATTTTGTTTTCTAATTCAAAAGCTTTTGTAAATCCCTCAACTCGATTACCTCCTACTATGAAGAGTATCGGAATGGATATAGATTCAAGTATAGGTATTAGATCTAGATAGTCATCTTCCCTTTCACTCCATGAAAGAGTGTAAGAAGACCATTTCATATCGATTCTGCCCTCTTTATCCACAAAGGTTTCATGCTCAACGACATCATCTATAACTTTAGGATGCCATTTGCTGGTAACTTCATGTTTTCCCAAAAGGTCTTTGAGCTCCGCATGATCGCTCCATGTCGTTCTTGCTCTATTGCCCCTATCGGACACCATTCGTTGAAATTTCTCGTCAACGATCATCATTGGTTCCATAAGGACCAGTTTCTTAAACCTGGCTGGATCGTTGGCTACATTCATAGACAGGGCAACCGCTCCTGTGGAATGAGCAACAGCAGTTATTTCATTTAAATCGGTTTTTGTGACAAAATTTCCAATGTCATCTGACCGGTCAGCAAATCTATAGCCACTTTCTGTCCAGCTGCTATCACCGTGTCCCAATAGGTCCATAGCCAGAACATGATTGTCTGAGGACAATTTTTTGGCAACTTGGTCAAAACTTCTACTTGTTCTCATGTCACCATGTATTAGAACAGTAGTAGGGCCTTTTCCTTGCCAATCAATATAGTGGGTGTGACTGGATTTATTTTGGATAAATCGACTTTTTGGTTTATATGAGTCAGGTTTCATGTTTTACAACAAAAAAGACTAGGGCTGATAAATCAGAACTAGTCTTTTAATTTAATTGTTTTGTGTGCTACCCGCCAGAAATTGCGGGCAAAAAATGAACTTCACTGTCAGGCCTAACCTTTTGAATCATACCTAAAGGTGTTATTTCCCCATCTACGGCGACAGAAATATTTGGTTTTATTTTGCCATCTTCCACTAACCTGTCCTTGAATCCTGAGTACTGTGAATCCAGATTGTCAATCACCTGCCTAAGATTCGTACCTTCTATTACTAGCTTTTGCTCTCCGTCGCATAGCTTTTGCATGAGAGAAGGTACGAATACTATTGGCATTACTACTTTCCTGAATCCAGAACGGCTCCTGGAGTGAGAGGTAGTTGGGTCATGATATTTCCGGTGGCGTCGGACACAGCGTTAGCAATCGCTGGCGTTGGGGGAACTATATTAGCCTCTCCCACTCCTCTGACACCAAACGGGTGCCCTGGGTTTGCAACTTCAACGATGACTGTATCTATCATAGGTAGGTCTAAAGAGGTTGGCATTCTATAATCTAGCAGACTTGAGTTTGCCATATTCCCTTGGTCATTCATGAAATATTCTTCATTGAGAGCCCAACCAATGCCTTGCACGCTACCACCTTGCATTTGTCCTTCAACGTAGCTTGGGTGAATCGCCTTGCCTACGTCTTGCACGCAGGTGAATCTTTCAATAGTTACTTTACCTGTTTCGTCATCTACTGAGACATCAACTATGTTGCCACAGAAAGATCCTCCGACTCCTTTAGGGTTGACAGCTGCTCTTCCAGTTATTCCTCCGCCAGTATCGCTCATTTGAGACGCCAGTTCTTTGAAAGTCATCTTCAATTCAGAATCTGTCTTCGAGCTAATTACCCCGTCTTCCATTTGTAGAGAATCAGAATCCACATCCCATATGGAGGCGGCTCTTTCTATAGATTGAGTCTTTACATCCTGAGCGGCTTCATACGCGGCCCATCCAGTGGCAAACGTTGTCCTGCTACCACCCGTTACTGCTGTAAATCCAATTGTGTCTGTGTCAACAACTGAAGGTCTGACATCTTCAACAGGGATTCCAAGTACTTCTGCGGCATGCATGGCTATGGAAGTTCTGGATCCTCCTATGTCAGTGGATCCCTCCGTGAGATTAATGGACCCGTCTTTGTTGACAGCTATATTGCAGGCAGAATCAAAGCCTATATTGAACCAGAATCCAATAGCAATTCCTCTACCGTGGCCTGATTCTTTAGCTGTTTGATAATGCGGGTGATCTCTCATGGCCTCTAGAACTTCTTTAGCTCCGATTCGCCTGAATACCGGGCCATCGGGTCTTCTAGTCCCTTCCACGGCTACATTTTTCAAACGTATGTCTATTGGGTCCATGCCAAGTTTTGCGGCAAGCTCGTTGAGGGCCTGCTCCATTCCAAATGCTGCATTGGGTGCCCCAGGTGCTCTGTACGCAGCTGTCTTAGGTTTGTTAACAACAACGTCATACCCATCAATGAGGGCGTTTTCCAGTTCATAGGTGGAAAATACACATTGCGCCGCTGCACCTACAGGAGAGCCCGGATAGGCACCTGCTTCCATGGCCATCCATGCATGTGCTGCGGTAATCGTACCGTCAGATTTAGCGCCAAGTTTTATTTTGATGTTGGATCCAGGGGTAGGTCCTGAGCCTTCGAATGTTTCTTTTCGACTCATTACTATTTTCACAGGAGCTCCTGTCTTCTTGGACAAGATTGCTGCTACAGGTTCAACATAAATTGGGATTTTCCCACCAAACCCTCCGCCAATTTCTGTGGGGGTTACTCGGATTCTTGAAACAGGTATCCCGAGCAGGTCGGACAAACTGTCTCTCACCACGAAAGACCCTTGAGTGCTACACCAGACATGCAACCTGCCATCTGGGCTCCATAGTGCTGTCCCGTTATGGGGTTCTATGTACCCTTGGTGAACTGTTTTTGTGTCGTATTCTCTTTCAATGATGACATCGGCTTCTGAAAATCCTTTCTGTACATCGCCTTTGACATGCTGGAAATGGCTGGCAACATTACTTACTTTGCCAGTGTCTTCTCCTAATTCCTGAGTAGTTAGGCCATCGTGCAATATTGAAGCTCCTGAAGACATTGCTTCTTGAGTGGTCATCACTGGATCTAATGCTTCATATTTAACCTCTATGAGAGCAAGAGCTTCTTCAGCCACATGTGGATTTACTGCGGCAACTGCTGCGATCGCATGACCTGTATACAGGGCTTTATCACTAGCTAAAATGTTATCTCGAAGCCACTTTAATTTGGTCGTGTCTTCTCCTAAATCGACTGATTTGTCTCCCGTATTTGGGAAGTCGGAGGCAGTCGCAACTGCTTTAACGCCATCTAGTGCTTCTGCTTTGCTTGTATCTATGGACAGGATCTTTGCGTGAGCATGTGGACTTCTCAGAATTTTACCGTGAAGAAGTCCCGATGCGTCGAAATCGGCGCCGTAAATTGCCCTTCCGGTTACTTTATCTGCTCCGTCGTGTCTTACAGGTCTGGTCCCTACTACCTTGTAGTCAACGTTAGATAGGACCATATTTCTTTCGTAATCAGCAGTTGTCATGTTATTAGGCCTCCTGCATTCTTTTTGCTGCGTCTTGTACAGCTCTGACGATTTTGTCATAGCCGGTGCATCTACAAAGGTTGTTAGCCAACCAAAAACGTATTTCGTGCTCAGTCGGGTTAGGGTTTTGTTCCAAAAGTGCCTTTGAAGAAACAATAAACCCAGGGGTACATATGCCACACTGTAGCGCCGCATTTTCAAGAAAGGCCAATTGCAATGGATGTAAGTTACTTCCATCGGCTACCCCTTCAATAGTCTCTATGTTAGCCCCCTCAGCCTCAACACCTAATACCAAACATGATGTGACAATTCTACCGTCCATATTGACAGTACAGGCCCCACAGTTGCCGTCATTGCAGCCTTCTTTTGTTCCTGTGAGTCCTATGACATCTCTGAGGCATTCCAGCAAGCTTTGTCTGGGCTCACATAGGAAATCAATCTGTTCACCATTTATGGTTGTTGTTACATGTGTTTTTGTTGGCATTATTTGCCTCCCTGTGCGCGTTCTACGGCTGTATTCAATGCTCTTCTTGTGAGAACTTCACATAAATGTTTTCTATATTCTGCGGTCCCTCGCATGTCGGAAATAGGTTTGGCCGCTTCTTTTGCAGCATTTGCAGCCTTTTGGATGGGTCCATCACCCACCGATTCGCCAACGAGGGCTGAGATTGCGTCAGGCACGGATATCGGAGTTGGTGCCACAGAGGCGAGGCTCACTTTGGCAGCGGTGAACTTACCGCCAGCTATGTTTACTGATACTCCAGCGCCAACAACGGCTATATCCATTTCATTTCTAGGAATGAATCTGATGTAGTTAGCTCCAAATCCGTCACCGGGGTTGGGCAGATTTATTGAAACTAAGATTTCGTCCTTGCCAATGCAAGTTTGGCGGGGACCTGTGCAAACGTCCTCAACAGCCACTTCCCTTGTACCATTCGGGCCGGCTAGTGTGGCCACCCCGTTATGGGCGACAAGGTTTGGTATGGAATCACCACTAGGAGCTGCGTTACACAGATTTCCTCCCAGAGATGCCCTCCCCTGAATTTGCGTCCCACCTATAAGAGAAGCTGAGTCAATCAAGGCCGGGTAGTGAGCTATAACATTGGCATCATTATAGATTTCATGACATGGCACTGCTGCTCCAATAGTTAGACCTTTGTCTGCACTATAGCTCAGCTCGTTTAGTTCAGGTATGTCCTTAACATTCACTACTACGTCAGCGTCCACTCTTGGGTCTTTGACCCGTAATTGAACAATCAAATCTGTGCCGCCTGCCATTGGTCGAGCTTTACCGCCAGACTGGGAGAGGATTTTAACGGCCTCATCCACCGTTTTGGCATTTTCATAATCAATCCACTTCAAGAGATTTCCTCCTTTGCCGGGGTGACTTTTCTTCAGTACCCTTCGTTCACTTTATTATCAGCAATTTGTATGGTTCACGAGTGAAACATATTTTCCACATAAATTGGAGCCGAAATTCGGCTCAAGTCTAACATATGGTTTTCTGGCTAACAATCTTCATTAAATGCATAGGCTCAACTAGCCTAGTTGAGTATTTTTTGAAAGGATATAAATTGAGGTATATTAAGAATTTTCTGGTTACAGAGCAGTCGCAACATTATCAATAACAATTTATCTCCAGCTATCACATTTAAGCTTGATTTAATATAGTTCTCAAATAGTTACCAGTTTGCGAAATTTCGGTTTTAGAGGCATTTTCAGGAGTTCCTTCATATACAAGATTACCACCTTTATCTCCCGCCCCCGGACCAAGATCGATAATCCAATCAGAGCTTTTTATCAAATCTAGATGGTGTTCAATCAATATAACGGAATTCCCTGCGTCAACAAGCCTATGTAGGACTTTGAGTAGCTGGGCGCAATCTTCAAACGAGAGTCCTGTCGTTGGTTCGTCTAAAATATATAGCGTCTTGCCTGTAGCTCTTTTTGAAAGCTCAGTTGCAAGTTTTACTCTTTGGGCTTCCCCACCGCTTAATTGCGTCGCTGGCTGCCCCAGCTTTATGTAACCTAGCCCCACATCTTGTAGAGTTTGCAGTTTGTTTTTTATCCGTGGGATATTGGAGAATATATCCAACGCTTCCGTCACTGTCGACTGCAGAACGTCAGAGATGCTCAGACCACGGTATTCAATTTCCAAAGCTTCCCTGTTATATCTTTTTGCAGAACATTCTTCGCATGGAACTGACACGTCAGGAAGGAATTGCATTTCAATATTTATATATCCATCACCGGAGCATGCTTCGCAGCGCCCCCCTTTGACATTGAATGAAAATCTTCCCGGTTTATATCCTCTACTTCTTGCTTCAGGAACTTGCGCAAAAAGCTCTCTCATAGGCGTAAATGTACCTGTATAAGTCGCTGGGTTACTCCGAGGAGTTCTGCCTATAGGGGACTGATCGATGTTGACAACCTTATCTATGTTTTCGAGACCTTCTATAGATTTAAATTTTCCTGGCCTATCTTTGGCTCTGTAAAAATGTTGGGAGAGTCTCTTGTACAGGACTTCATTAATGAGGGTACTTTTACCAGATCCCGATACCCCGGTTATACATACAAGTATTCCCAGAGGAATGGCTACATCTATTGAGTTCAAATTGTTTTGTTCTGCACCCTTGATTTCCAGGTATTTGCCGTTGGATGCTCGCCTGGTTTCAGGTGTGTTTATAACCTTCCTTCCTGATAGATATTGCCCAGTAAGTGAATATTTTGAATTCATTATTTTTGATACAGTTCCTGAGGCAACAATTTCTCCACCATGTTCTCCTGCACCGGGTCCCAAATCTACGATGTGGTCGGCTGCCCTCATAATGGCTTCATCATGTTCTACTATAAGAACCGTATTGCCGACATCGCGGAGGCCTTTCAGTGTGTTTATAAGCCGATGGTCATCAGCAGGATGCAATCCAATTGAGGGTTCATCGCACACGTACAAAACTCCCATGAGCCCGGAACCGATTTGAGTGGCAAGTCTGATTCTCTGAGCCTCCCCTCCACTCAAGGTTGACGCAGTGCGCGAAAGAGTAAGGTAATCGAGTCCTACGTTGAGTAGAAATTGGAGTCTTCCAGATATTTCCTTCAGTATCTGTGCGGCTATTGACTTATCTCTGTTCGACAAAGTTTTTGAATCTTCAAGTTTTTCTATCCATTCAGTAGCCTCGGTTATGGATTTGTCGGCTACATTCATTATGGTGTCCTTACCGATCGTTACAGATAGTGATTCAGGTTTTAACCGTTGTCCGTCACAATCTTGGCAGGGAAGAGAGGTCATATACCTTTCTATGTCTTTTCGGACATTGTCGGATTCTGTTTCAGCATATCTACGTTCTAAATTCCCAATGACTCCTTCAAAACGCCTATTCCATCTAAAGGTTCTACCTCTTCTACTTCGGTAGGACATTTTCACCTTAGTTTTTGTCCCATTCATTATCATGTTTAATGTTTCAGATTCTATGTTTTTGATCGGTACATCTACTCGAAAGCTGGCCACCTCTGATAACGAATTTAATTGGCTCATATGCCAGGAGGAGAGTGAGCCACCTCTCGACCAACCTTCGATTCCACCCTCTTCAATTGTTTTTGATTTGTCTGGAATCACTAAATCTGGGTCCACAACCATTTTGAAACCCAATCCTGTGCATGTACCACAGGCTCCGTGAGGATTATTGAAACTAAAGGTTCTTGGTTCAATTTCACCAAGGCTGACATTACAATAGACACAGGAGAATGCTTCGGAAAAAATCATTTCCTCCTTTCCTGCAATATCTACTAGGACTATTCCGCCAGCCTGTTTTAAGGCGGCCTCTGTAGAATCACTTATTCTGACTTTGTCCATTTTCTCGGTGATTACAAGTCTATCGACGACGACGTCAATGTCATGCCATTTTTGTTTGTCCAGCTCGAAATTTTCGCTAAGATCTTTGATTTCACCATTTACACGTACTCGCACAAAGCCGGACTTTCTTGCAGATTCAAATACTTCTTTGTGCTCTCCTTTTCTTCTTCTCACAACTGGCGACAATATCTGAATCCGGCTGGAGACGGGCAACTCCGTAATTGAGTCGACTATTTGTTGGACGGTTTGACTTTGTACAGGTCTTCCGCATTTGTAACAGTGCGGCTTTCCAATTCTTGCAAAAAGCAATCGAAGATAATCAAATATTTCAGTTACTGTCCCCACGGTAGAACGAGGATTATGAGAAGTTCCTTTTTGGTCTATTGAAATTGCTGGGGATAAACCTTCGATGTAGTCAACATCTGGTTTGTCCATACGACCCAAAAATTGGCGCGCATAAGCTGATAAGGATTCAACATACCTTCTCTGTCCTTCTGCATATATCGTGTCAAAAGCTAGAGAGCTTTTCCCAGATCCAGAAACCCCTGTAATCACTACCAGTTTGTTTCTTGGTATTGTGACATCTACGTTTTTTAGGTTGTGTTCTCTTGCACCTTTCACCACTATGTTTTTTGTTAGGCTGGGTTTAGGCGGCATCACACACTCTTAAGATGGAAGATTCTTTAAAGGTTTATTCTTTGATTCTAACATTTCACAACTCTGTTTTGAGAAAGGAAGTAATCTATTTTTCAGCCGTCATTGACCTGAACTGTCCAGCATAAATACAATCGGCATGTGGGTTCGACCTGTTTGAAAAGATTTACCCACTGGTAACAGATAACCATATCGAAGGGAGCACTTTGGAATATGACTGATAGTTATAACAAACCAATACCGGTACCTACACCTGAATCGGATGTTTTTTGGGCGAAGGCAAAAAAACATGAGCTTTGGATTCAGAAATGTTTGAATTGTAATAAGCCATTTTTTTATCCGAGAATGAACTGCCCAAATTGTTTATCTGACAACCTTGAGTGGTTCAAGGCGTCAGGTTTGGGCACTCTTTACTCATACATGATAAATCACAGGCCAGTCCCTGGCTTTGAAGAAGATGCACCCTATGCGATAGCAATTGTGCAATTGGACGAAGGTCCAAGAATGATGACCAACATTGTGGGGATAGAGAACACTCCAGAGAATTTAATCTTAGACATGAAATTAGAGGTTGTTTTTGAGGACATCGACGATGAAATTGCGATTCCAAAATGGAAACCAGCTTAAATTTAGTCAATGCCATTAATACCCGAGATAGGAAGGTAAACAATGAACTCATTAAGATATAAAGCTGCAATTGTAGGGGCTTCTGAAACCACAGAATTAGGTTCTATACCAGATAAAACAGCTTTTCAATTACATGTCGATGCAGCTGTCAACGCTATTAACGATTGTGGGATAGACAAAAATGAAATAGACGGAATAGCTACCACTATGAGTCCTGCATCCTTGGCTCATTATTTGGGGATAGTACCCAAATGGATTGACAACACTCAAGTCGGGGGAACTTCATTCTTGGTGCATGTGCGTCACGCCGCCGCAGCTATAGCCAGTGGGCTGTGTGAGACGGTGTTGGTATCTATGGCACAGAGTGGTCGTAACAGGGTAGGTGAAGAAACAGGTC
>RQOP01000007.1 GCA_008373095.1 SAR202 cluster bacterium
ATGGACGAACTACGACCAGGTCTAAAAGATGAGATTGACGGTAAGCGAGGCCTTCTTGCATTTGTTGAAAAAGGTGGCCTAGTTTCAGTTGGAGCTGAAGTAGGAGTTAATGCTCTCAAGACATAAAAGAGAATAATTTTTGAAAATGGGGTGGCCGATTCATGCCCTATTATTAGGCTAGTAGGTAGCGCGTCCCCCGCTTATATCAAAGACTGCTCCAGTGCTGAAAGAACACTCATCTGAGGCCAACCAAGTAACAAGAGCAGCTATCTCTGTAATTTCACCGGTTCTTCCAACAGGAATTCGATCTACCATATATTGGACTTGCTCTGGGGTAAATTCTTCTAGTATTCGTGTTTGCACTACTGCTGGAGTAATACAATTTGCTAATACCCCAGTTCCTGCTAACTCTTTGCCTATGGATTTGGTAAGGCCTATAACTGCTGCCTTGGTCGACGAATACGGAACCATTCGGGGATTGCCTTCCTTGCCGGCAATTGAGGCAATATTAACGATTCTCCCGTAATCTTTTTCCAACATATGCGGAATCACTTCGTGACAAAAAGAGAAAACTCCGCGGAGATTGGTACGATACACCCTATCCATTTCATCTACATCCAATTCCCAAATATTTCCGTTAATACCACCTATTCCGGCATTATTTACTAAAATGTCTATTTTGCCCCATTTATCGACAGCTTTGTTGACTGCCTCTCGTGCTGTTTGAGGTTCCGAGACATCTCCTATTGAAATTTCTACTTCCCTAGTTCTGGCAGATACTTCACTCGCAGACTGTTCCAACATATTGGCATCCATATCCACCATGACAAGATTTGCCCCGTCGTTTGCAAGGCGTTTTGATATTCCGTATCCGATGCCTGTTGCAGAACCGGTAACAATCGCAACTTTGCCTTCTAAGCTATTCATAATGGTCTCCTAGTTTGGAACTGATATTTAATGAAATGGGCAAACCCAAAGAGCCGCTTTCTCATCCCACTGGTATTGGCTTTCTGTATGACCTTTTTCTCTAATAGTATTGTCTGCTAACCCGTATGCTGTAGAAAACACTAATGCACCTATTATTATTATCAAGGCGAAGGGAAATATGAGAGGTATTTCCTTCATGTCAGACTATTCCTATATTTTAGGCTTTGTTTCATGATGTCGAATCTCTTTGATATCTGTCTTCAAGTCTAACTATATCGTCCTCCCCTAGGTATGATCCAGATTGTACCTCTATTATTTCCAAATTATCTTTTTCTCCATTCTCCAGCCTATGTTGTGCACCTGCCGATATATAGGTTGATTCATTCTTTTTTAGGATCATTTTTTCATTGTTTTTTGTGACAGTTGCAACTCCGCTTACAACTACCCAATGTTCAGTTCTGTGTTTGTGGGTTTGCAAAGAAAGAGCTTCGTTAGGCAAAACCGTCAACTTTTTCACTTGATATTCCTTGCCCTTATCTAAAATTTCATAGTATCCCCACGGTCGGAATACTTTTTTATGGGTTTCAAAATTGACCGTGCTTTCAGTTGGGATTTTTTCTACCAACTCCTTAATCTTGTGTTCTTCGTTCTTATTCGCTACTAAAATAGCGTCGGAAGTTTCGATAATAATGACATTGTCTAAATTGGAGGCTGCTATAGTACGGTGGTCGCTAACTACTATAGAATCTTGGACTGAGTCGACAATTACGTCCCCTTTTACAAGGTTGTTTGAGTTATCCGGAATTTGAGAATTCATGAAAGAACTCCAAGACCCCAAGTCAGACCACTTCGAATCTATAGGAATCACCCAATTATTAGCGGAAGTTTTTGATGATCTTAGATTTTCCATAACTGCGTGATCTATAGATTTACTTTCACACGGTTCAAATGACTTTTGGTCTGGACGGAAAAATATGCCGTCGTTGCAACCATTCAGTATGGACATTTCACAAGACTTTAAAATGTCAGGAGCGTGACTTTTCAATTTATCTAGCCATAGACTGGCTTTCATAAAAAACATGCCACTATTCCATAAGAATTCTTGAGATTCATGCATACTCTGTGCGGTTTTATTATCTGGCTTTTCGTAAAACTCACTGAGCTCGAAATAGTTATTGTCCTGAATTTCCCCTTTTTTTATGTAACCAAAGTTCATGTCGGGCTTTTTCACATCTATCCCAAAGGTTACAATCCCACCTTCTTCTGCCAACCTATAGGCAAGCTCTACTGCGTCAAAGAAATTCTTATCCTCTTTTATAAAATGATCGGATGGCATCGAGAACAATACGGCATCTCCGAAATTATTTAGGAGAAAAATTGCTGCGAGTGTCAGCGCCGGAGCTGTATTTTTGGAGATAGGTTCTAAAAGAACCTTTTCGGGGCGAACTTCCATAGAATCCAACTGATTTTTTAGTAAGAATCTATTTTGTTCATTGCAAACTATGATAGGAGGTACTAAACCTAAGTTTATTGTTCGCTGAACGGTATTTTGAATCAACGACATTTGATTGTTGGTGGTCAGGAACGGTTTGGGATATTGGTTTCTGGACAGTGGCCATAACCTTTTGCCTGAACCACCCGCCAATATAACCGGTCGCAAATTCACAGCCCTTAGTACCTCTCGGGGACGCAGTAAAAAGTAAAGATAAATCGGTATGAAGTATAGATTTTAATAGATTGACTGGTCAATTAATCGCACGCATATCTTGTCTACAACGGCCCTTCTAAAATAGAATCCATAGGCAGGTTAATTTGTGTAATTTCAGAGTAAGAATTTTAGACATAGGTTTAGACATAGGTGCAGAAGGAGAAATGTTATGGGTATTTTGGATGGAAAGGTTGTAGTAGTTACAGGGGCTAGCCGAGGAATAGGAGCAGAGATTGCTAGGATTTTCGCCAAAGAAGGCGGAAAAGTGGTTTGTGCAGCGAGAACTTTAAAAGAAGGGGATCATCCCTTAGAAGGATCACTCGAAAAGACAGTTAGTGATATCAATGACGCGGGTGGTGACGCTAAGCCTGTGACTGTCAACATATCGTTACCTGAAGATTGTGAACGGCTTTTCAGTGAAACACACGACCTTTATGGAAATGTTGATGTGCTTGTTAATAATGCTGCTCTAACTTATTTTATTCCTGTAAGAGACTATCCAATTAATCGTTGGATGAGGTCTTGGGCAGTCAATTTTCATGCTCCATTTATTCTCAGCCAACTGGCCTTAGAGGATATGGTGCCGAATGGCTCGGGAAGTATCGTAAATATTTCTTCAGGGGCAGCCATTGGACCAGGTCGTGGTCCTTATGCAGACGTTCCACCAAATTCTGGAGGTACTTGCTACGGTGCAGAGAAAGCAGCCTTAGAGAGATTTACCCAAGGCTTGGCGCAGGAAGTATATAGTGACGGGATTTCTGTTACATGTGTGTCTCCATCTCAAGTTGTACCCACTCCAGGTACGGTTTTTCATAATCTGGTTACTGGAATGGATGACCCAAGAGGTGAACATCCTGAACTGATGGCCAAGGCGGCTTTACTTTTAGCAACAGAGCCAATAACGAAAGTAACCGGTAGAGTTACATATAGCCAGCAAATCCTGAAAGAATTTGGGTGGATAGAAGAAGCGAGAGGGACTGGAGTTGATGATGATAGAGTGGGGAGTGGCTATAGCCAAGTATAATTAGCTGGTCGCGGTTATTTTCATAAAGGTAAATCAACCCAACTAAACATGGTATGTAAATGCCTTGCCTTTGAAGGCGCTCTGTGGTTAGTTTGAAT
>RQOP01000008.1 GCA_008373095.1 SAR202 cluster bacterium
AACCGTGAACCTACTGATTAAGAGTCAGTTGCTCTGCCAATTGAGCTAGCGGGCCCAGAACATTAATATATTCTCACAATTTCACTTTAATGTATCAAGGCTTCTGCTGCCCATCGCTGCAAGAGATAAGTTCAGTAGTATTTAAAATATGAATGCCTAATATGTGCATTTAGTATAAATTGTGATATTTCATTATTTTTGCTTTATAATCTCGCAGATTAACAAACATAACTCGGTCACGAATCGGGTTAACAGAGTAAAGAGGTGCTTTGAATGAAGAGGTATTATAAGTTCAATATACTTGGACTTTCAGCTCTCCTGATAGCCCTGACTTTTGCAATCACTGCCTGTACCAATGAGGTTGAAGTGATTAAAGAGGTTGAGGTCATCAAGGAAGTTCCTGGTGAGACCATCACTAAGGAAGTGGAAGTCATCAAGGAAGTTAAGGGTGACACTGTTGAGATAGTCAAAGAAGTCATCAAAGAAGTTCCTGGTGAAACAGTGACAATTACTAAGGAAATTCAGGTTTCCGTACCAGTAGCTGCTGACTTACCAGCGGCCAGCAACCCCAAAGGCAAACTAACAGTGGCCGTTCCATTGGTTCCCCCTTTGGTTCAATTGCAATCCCTTGACGCAAGAGGAACCGTTGGTGGTTTCGGGATTGACTGGAACATTTTCGAAGGAATTGTAAGGTCCCAATGGGCTCCTCCTCCGACTGTTCCTTCCCAGTCCACTTATGTTCCTGAGATTGCATCAAGCTGGGAAATTGCTAGCGACCAAAGCAGCATCACCTTCACCATAAGAGATGGAATTCCATGGCATGATGACCGTGGGGATTTCGGGAATGTGACGGCTGAAGACGTGGTTTGGACATTTAATGATTCATTCAAAGAGGGTTCAACAGGAAACCCAGGAGAGCAATTGCCTCCAGGGCACAAAGTTGGATGGGAAGTAGTCGATGGCAAGGCCCAGATGAATGTGGGCGCCGGCGGTTTTGATCCTCTCTGGGGTATGCTCCACGGCGGGATTGGATGGGGTGCCACATATGGCATCACTAGTAAGAAAGCCTATGACGAAATGGGAGAAGACAAATTCCTAACGGATGCTGTTGGTACCGGCCCATACGTAGTAGATGCATGGGATGGACACGACCAGATGACCGCCAAAACTTCGGCCGGGCACTGGAGAATGACTCCAAGAGTTGAAACGTTACAAGTTATAGAAATGCCTGAACAAGGCACAAGAGAAGCAGCAATGCTGACTGGTGAAGTTGAAGTCGCTCAGATGCCTGGTAAAGCTCTACCAAATCTGGTGAAAGACACTGGTGGAAAAGTAATCACATTAGGTCAGCCATCACCAAATACCATTTACTGGTCAGGTAACTACTGGGGTCAAACTTGCCCGGATTGTGCTAATACAGACGTTCAGGCCAACCTAGAAGCTGACTGGTCAGGCGCGCATGAAGGTCTTGAGAAGGGCTATGCCTGGATCGGAGACCCTAATGACGAAACATCAATGGAGAATGCTCGACTAGTACGTTGGGCCCTCTCAATGGCTATCGATCGACAAAAAATAGTTGATACGGTCCTGGGCGGATTTGGCGAAACAGCCTATGTTGCCAGTAATATCACTCCTGATAGACCTGAATTCAGCGAAGAATGGCGCGTCCCTTATGATGTCGCTGGTGCCAAGCAGAATTTAATTGATGCTGGCTATCCAGATGGATTTGAAATTACCCTCTGGTCAGCATGTAATCTTCCCGCCATTTGGGACTGTGAAATCGCAGATGCCATCGGTGAGATGTGGATTGATAACTTAGGTTTGGATGTAACGGTTGACCACGCTGACTATGCAGTCAGAAGGCCCGAATCAGTTGACAAAAGCATGAACACTCCATGGCTGCACGGTATAGGATGGTTGCCTGGACAGTCGATTGCTAACTTTTACTGCGCACATCCTGGTCACTTAGGTGGAGTTACTTTGCCTGATGATATTTGCGCAACTGGAAAACAAAACGACGTAGAAGCTGATATGGACAAGAGAATAGCTAATAACGTTGCTATGACCGAGTACATGTCCCACTGGCAGACACAATCTGCAGTGGCAACAGTCGGTAACTACTTCATTTACTCTCCAAGTATTGTTGAGTGGCGGCCATATATGACCGGCTACTTCAACAGCCCAGAAACTATAGTCCTGTCGGATTAATCTGACGACGAAGGACGGACAGTAAATTTATGGAGCGTCCGCACCGTACTTGGTGCGGGCGCTTCCTCTTTTTAGGAATAAAATTTGGGAAGATTCATAACTAGAAGACTGATTTCATTGGTTGTTGTGGTCTTAGGGATCACATTGGTGGTTTTTATGTTGTCCAGAGCAACTGGTGACCCCCGTTATCTTTATATGTCTTCCTATAGCCGTATTACCAGTGAAGAATGGGAGGCTCAAGGCAGAGCCATGGGGTTAGATAAACCTCTCATTGTTCAATACCTGGTCTGGGTAAAAAATGCAGCCCAAGGTGACTTTGGTGACTCTGTTCACTTTAGACGCAACTCTTTAGATTTAATATTGAAATTTCTTCCCGCAACCTTGCAGTTATCAGGTATTTCTTTTTTATGTGCATTACTTATAGGAGTTCCCTTAGGGGTATTGTCTGCTGTTAAAAGGACCACTGGATGGGATTATTTAGGCCGAAGTTTTGCCCTATTGGGTCAAGCCGCCCCTCCCTTTTGGATAGCCCTTGTATTCATCTGGATTTTCAGTGTGTACCTTGGATGGCTTCCAACATCTAGAAAGGGCGATTGGACCCATTATGTTATGCCGGTAATAACCTTAGGGTGGCTTCCGGCTGCGGGCCTGCTACGCTTAACACGTTCCTCTATGTTGGAGGTGCTTGACAGTGAATACGTCAAATTAGCAAGAGCTAAAGGAGTCTCAACCACGACCATAATATGGAAACACGCCTTTAGAAATTCATTAATTGCTCCTTTGACTTATGCCGCAGTATTATTGGCAAATTTTTTGACGGGAACTGTCGTTGTAGAAACCGTCTTCGCTTGGCCCGGTCTCGGGAGGCTTTCGGTGATGGCGGCCCTGAATACGGACTTTCCCATGATTACAGGGTTGGCCCTCGTCTTCTCTGTCATATTTCTACTTTGTAGTCTAGTGGCAGATATTCTTTATGCTTTATTAGATCCGAGAATTAGACTAGGTTAGGAAATATAAACCAGTGGTAACTTTATCAAGCAAGCGCAGCCTATGGGGACAAATGAGGTCCCTGCCGATTCTACCGGTCGTAACTATTGTATTTCTTCTGCTCGTTGGCATATTCGCACCTGTTATTTCCCCTTACCCTCCCTTGGATGGAGACCTGGATTTGAGAAACGTAGAACCTACCTGGTTGAGTGAAAATAATGAATCACCATACCTTCTAGGTGGTGATCACATTGGACGAGACGTCCTTACGAGGATCATTTATGGTACGAGGATTTCTTTGATCGTCGCTGGTACTGTTTTGTTTTTTGGTACCTTTATTGGCACGTTGTTAGGCTTGTTGTCGGGTTACCTGGGAGGAGTTGTGGATGAAATCATAATGCGATTGGTTGATTTCATGTACGCAATCCCCTTTATCTTGGTTGTGTTAGTGGCAGCAGTCCTTTGGTCTCCGAGCCTTATGTTAGTAATAATCTTGCTTTCAATTTTCACGTGGCCGCCATTTGCCAGGCAGGTTAGGGCAGAAACATTATCCTTAAAACAGATGGACTATGTTTCTCTTGCCAAAATCTGTGGCACCTCCCCACTCCGAATTTGCTTAAGACATATATTGCCGGGACTTTTTAATACAGTTCTTGTTATGGCCTCCCTGCAAGTAGGTTCTCTAGTAGTGACCGAATCAGTATTAAGCTTTTTAGGCGTAGGTATACCAGCACCAGCGCCATCCTGGGGTAGTATGGTTGCAGAGGGTCGCAATTACATGTCTACCGCCTGGTGGATTTGCCTTTTCCCAGGACTGGCCATACTTCTTATTGTGTTTTCGATGAACTTTTTAGGCGATTGGCTTCGAGATAAATTAGATCCTAGATTAAGGCAACTGTAAAAGTCGATAGACTCTAATTTACGATGATGAGGATTAGGTGACTAAAACCCTTCCCTTGACCGTATTCAACGGGTCATTGTAACCAGACCCCGTATGCTCCCCCGGTGGTACCAGAGAATCAATCTGATCCAATAAATCGATATCCAAGTCCCAATTTAAAGCGGCCAAATTATCTTCATACTGTTGAAGAGTTCTCGGCCCTATGACAGCTGAAGTTATCAATTTATTTCTTATAACCCAATTCAAGGCTATTTGTGAGACAGTTCTACCTATATCAGACGACATTTGCAATATCTTATTAGCTACCACAAAACTGTCTTCTCGCATTTCAGATTCAAGTATTCGTTGATCTCCCCTTGCCGCTCGGGAATCTTCTGGAATAGGTTTATTAGGTAAATACTTGCCTGTCATCACTCCACGAGCCAATGGGCTGTAGGCCATAACCCCAATCCCGTATGACTGGCAAAATGGCAATAACTCCACTTCAATGTCACGATTTACGATGTTGTACATGTCTTGTACGCATACCACCTTCGCCATGTTTTTTAATTCAGACATCCACATGGCTGAACAGACCTGCCAGGCAGGATGATTGGACATTCCCACATATCTGACTTTACCTTGTGTGACTAGATCACTTAAGGCTCCAATCGATTCCTCCAGGGGTGTGGATGGGTCTGGTCGGTGAAGCATGTACAGGTCAATACGATCGGTTTGCAATCTTTTGAGGCTATTCTCTATCTCCTGGAAGATGTGGTAGCGACTTAGTCCTCCACTGTTCGGTCCAGGCCCCATTGAAGCATTCACTTTTGTGGTCAAAACAACTTCATTGCGTCGCCCTTGGAGGGCTTTTCCTAGGATTGTTTCCGTTAGTCCGTTGTTGTACCCGTTTGCGGTGTCAATGAAGTTGATGCCATCATCGATCGCCTTATGTACCAGCGATATAGATTTGGATTCATCAACTGTGCTTCCAAAGATCATTGTCCCTAGGCAGAGGCGAGAGACCGTTAGCCCAGCCTTACCTAAATTAGAAAATTCCATTAATTAAGCACTTCGAATATCTGTATTCTATGTCGGTTGCTTTCTACAACATACAGTCTTCCATCCTGGGTCAGGGATAAAGACATCGGAGACCAGAAGTATTCCTCTATGTGAGAGGAGACCTCATGTCGGTCATTGGGATTAGCATATTTGATGTCTTTCTTATGAAGGTCTGATTTTTGTCTGGCTTCTCCTTCCTCGACGTTTATGTTTAAGAAATTGGCAGCCCATGGTGAAAGATCCGACTCTCCCATATTTGATTGCAAAAAATTCCCATCCGAGTCCAGGACTTGAATTCTTTCATTACCCCAGTCACACACGAACATTTTTCCAGTGTCGTCAGCGACGACGTCGGCAGGTCGTAAAAATTTCCCTTCTGTACTTCCCGTCTCACCAAAGGTTCTTAGCAACACTCCGTCGGTACTGTATTTACAGATCCTATCATTACCCCAATCTGCTACATAAATATTGCCTGCGGAATCAAGACTGATACGCCATGGTAAGTTTAGTTCTTCCGAAGATCCAAAGGATCTCACATATTCTCCATCTTCGGTAAAGACTTGAATCCTGTGGTTGTAGGTATCCGAGACGAATAGTTCGCCTTCCGAACTGAAAGCAATACCGGATGGGGAATCCATGTCGCCAGGGTTTGAGCCAAGTTGGCCCCACTCTTTTAAGAACACACCATCTGAGGAGAAGATCATAATTTTATGAAGGTGTTCATCGGTGATATATATTTTTTGGTCAGGACCCTCGCAAATGGCAGAAGGCCACATGAATTGACCCAAACCAGAACCAAATTGGCCGAAGTCTCCATGAAATTCATCTCCAGAGTCACAAATAGTAACCCTCATGCCTCGACCACTACCTCTTGCTTCCAAGGAGCGATTAAGTACATATATTTTTCCATTTGATGCTACGACCGCATCATTGGGATAATAAAAGCCTTTTCCCTCCATGACTGACATGCCGAGTGTTCTCTCGTAAAGTAGAGGTTTTTGCGTTTCCTTTATAACCATAGTTTTCCCCCCGAAAATTTAATTAACATCGTTGATACTCTGGAGAGGCCGCTATCACCCTCAACAAATCCTCGACTGTCTCACGCTCAACAGTACTGCTTTTCTCTACAGTCTCCTGCAACATCGACATAATGGACTCTTTAACGTCGAGGCTTCCCATTTGTTTAAGGCATAATTCGGGAATATTCTCCCCGCTCTTAGCTTCAAATAAGATTTGATCTACCATTGAGAGCACTCCCGGCATTTCTAAATTACCCAGCTGCTCAGCCGCAAAATTAACTCGCTCTACAAGGGCTCCGGTTTCGATCCATTCTTCACCTTCATGCCAACCTTCTACGCTAGGTGGATTCGTTAAATGTTGGCCCATGAAGGTCATCTTCATCGTGTGATCAATAATGTCTCGTCTGGGACGGTCCAGTTGTCCTGACAGTCGAAGTACACCGGCAACAAGTTCTGCCGGACTTTTCATTCTTTTATACCAATTCGTTTCATCCTTGAAAAAATCGGAATTGAATAGGACTCGTAACATTTCCTTTATGGAATGGTTACTTTCAAAGTAAGCCTTTTTAAGAATTTCTATCGCGCCTGCGTCTATTGGGGCCGTATCATTCCACGAAGGGATAGGAACTTCGTCTCTAACAAAGAAGTTGTACATATGCCGCGCTATGTACCCTGCTGTTGCATCTTCCTGACATATGATTTTCACAATATCAGAACCGTCGAAGGCCCCAGTTTTTCCTAAGAAAGTTTTTTCTCCATAATCATGGTCTTCTTCTTTGAATTCAAAGTGCCAAGCTATTCTGCCATACGGCATATCAGAATCACGATCTGATCTCAAAACCATGTACTCCGTGTTTCCAATTGTCCAACCAGTAAAAGCTCTGGCGGCTTCTTTTATGTCGTCTTCTGAGTAATTACCAACACCCATCGAAAATAACTCCAAGAGCTCTCGACCATAATTCTCATTAATAGCGCCGTTGTGATTTTCTTGATTATCCAGCCATACAATCATTGCGGGATCTTTCGAAAGTTCTACAAGCAATTCGTCCAAGCCGTCCATCCCATGCCTTCTAAACATGGCAATTTGGTTAGATAAAACTTTCCCATGGATTACCTTCGGATAGCCTGTAGCGAAGATGCCATGCCAAAACAGGGTCATTTTCTCGACTAATGGGGCTTTAGTTGTGACCATCTGATATAGCCAATATTCACTTGGACCAAACGCGCTCATCATTCCTGACTGTTCATGATGAAACCTTCTAATCAAATGTTCTCCCATCCAGGATTTATCGGGTGGGTCTAAAAGGGTGTCGACTACCTGTTCATACGGTACAGCTGAGAGCTCATCAAGCTCTGAGGAGGTCGCTCCAAACCCCGCTCTCCTCATGAGATGGGCGACTAGCCTTCTATCTTCACTTTTTCCCATATAAAACCTCCATTAGAAAGTCTAATTATTCAAAAGAATCAATTATTTCATCTGCGATCTTCTCTGCCATCATAATTACAGTAGCATTAGTATTGGCTCGGACAACATCCGGCATTATGGAAGCATCCGCGACACGCAGATTCTCCACGCCATGAACCAAACCCGTTTCACTTACAACTGCAAAATTATCTTCCTTGGGCCCCATTTTACAAGTACCTGAAGAATGATGCTGTGTTCCAACTATCGAATATAGCCATTTATCCAAACTTTCATCGGATTCAACATCTAATTCAGTAGGATTAATTCTTGTTTTAATAATTTCATTAAAATGATCATCCTCTGTAATGCCGATGCATATTCTCACCGCTTCCCTCATCCTCCGCAGATCTTCTGGGTGATCTAAATAGTTGTAAAACAAATTAGGGTGTTCTGTTGGATCCGAAGATTTCAAAGTAATTTCCCCACTGCTTATCGCTTTTTGTAGAGCAACGCTAAAACCTAGATAATTTTTATCAGGGTCTAAAGGGATAGTATCAGGCCTATGTTCACTGGTCATAAAAAGAGGACTCATCTGCATATCATTTCTGACTTCTGAGCCAGGAATCGTGAACCTCATACCAACTTGTTGAGCTTTTGGATCCTTCCCTACCTGGTCCATATAGGATTCAAAAAGGAGAAATGCCGAAGGGTGATCCCTGAGATTTTTACCTACACCTGGGAGATCTTGAACAATAGATATTCCGAATTCATCAAGGTGGTTTTTGGGACCAATTCCAGACAACATCAATAGTTGAGGAGAGTTAATGGCACCTCCGCATAAAATGACCTCTCTAGCATTTAGATCAAATATTTCCCCCTGACTTTCTGCTTCGACTCCCACCGCTTGATCGTCTTCGAAAATAATCTTCCGGACAAGGACATCTCCTCGAATAGTCAGATTCATCCTATGTCTAGACAAAGTCAGGTATGTCAAAGCAGCGCTCATTCTCACGCCATCCACATTGTTAAGAGGTTTCATCCCTACTCCAGTGGATTCCGGGTGGTTTTGATCTTCCGTGAATTCATATCCTTGGGCCATACATGCATCTATGAATGCCTTGGAAGATGGCATAAGCTGATTACTAGAATACCGGCGAACAGGAATAGGTCCTTCATTTCCATGGAAATCATCTGACCCAAATGTTAAATCGTTCTCGGACTTGCGGAAATATTTGAGGACATCTAAATAGGACCACCCACGGTTTCCTAATCCTGCCCATTCATCATAATCTTCGGGGATGCCCCTAAAGAAGACCTGTCCATTCACTGAACTTGATCCACCGATAATTTTCCCTCTCGGAACGCCAAATTTATCTCTTTCAGGGACGGCTGTTGCCTCATATCCCCAAACTGGTGCCTCTGGGCCATAGGAAGCAGGCCATGGGATATTTCCAAATTTGACCACATCCGGGGTATCTTCAAAGCTTTTATAATCTGGTCCAGCTTCCAAAAGTAGAATAGACTTGGTCGGGTCTTCGGACAATCTGGTTGCTAATACGGAGCCGGCAGAACCTCCTCCAACTATTATGAAATCATATTTCATTTCTCATTATTCCTTCCTGCAAAATTTTCAAGAGGCCTTTATTGAAAATGGGTTCAAAACCGATTTTTAGAATGATATACCCCACACAATGATCATTTTTAACGGACCGGTTCCGGTATTTTTTATTGCGTGGTCAACATTGGGAGGGACCATAACGGCATCATTTTGAGTGACATCTATTGTTTCCCCATCTATATGCATTACTCCGCTACCTTCCAAAAAATAGTAAATTTCCTCTAAAGGGCGTTCTTCCCCATGTCTGTGCTCGCCTTCGCTTACTCCAACATCGAGCTCCCATACTTCAAGCTGGATCGGTAAATTACTGGCTGAGCCAAAAAGATTTCGACGTTTAATGAACCCTGAGCCTTCATGTATTTGTTGGGATCTCCACTCATCAAGCTTCTCACTCTGCTTAAAGTACATAAGTCCTCCAAGATTAAGTTGCTGAGACCGCGGATTGATATACCTCTTCCAGAATTTCTAAGACACTTGATTCTGCTTCAAATTTGACTCCACATGGAATCTACTAAGGCAATCCGCACGGGTGACTGTGCCCTATTACATCACAATCTTCCCTGATTTTGAACACCCTCATTTCTCCATCAAAAGGCAATCCCGTCATGATAGTCACGTCATCTGCATGCCAATTTAACCAGGTCCAGAATTCGAAATTCAAAATTTTCATGCCTGATGCAGCCATAATATATTTCACATTACCTTGATCTGAAATTTCTTCTAGGTCTTTTAGTGTTGTTATCCAGGTATCTTGATACTCTGAGTATATGGGGATGATGGGTAACCTAGGTATTTCTGGCAACGTGTCTGCACTGTGATAAGCAATTTTTGCCGCGGTATTGTAAGAATCAGTTGCCACCAAATATTGAGTATTACCGTTACTTTCATAAATATATTTAATCGCTTTTGTTAAATACTCGGGTTCACTTCTTACAATTGCTGTTATGACATTCCCACGTAGTCGACCTCGCTCTATCTCAGGGTTAACAGGTTCAGCGTTTCTGTTTGGAAAACTGACTGGCATTTGATCAAATCCAATTCTCCCTAAAGTGTCATCTCTTGGATTCAACAAACTGTAAAATGTGACCGATAGATTGGCTAGCAAAATGATCGTAAAGATTCCCCAAAGAAATTTATTCAGAGCCATTTCCCCTGTAGAAAAATTAACTGAATCAAACCCTGGTTTGAAAAATAAAACCAATGGCATGGATAGAGCGCCAATGAGACAAATGAAAGTCAGATACTTATAAGCCGATGACAAATCGGACAAATGAGAGAAAGCATTCGACATATAAATTAGCCCCACTATGACGATCACAAATAGAAGAGCTCTCTGCCAAGCTGCGTAAGACTGACGATGTTTTATGATTCCTACCATACCAACCGCTGAAATAGCACAAATAGCGGGAACGGTGGAAGCCCAATAACTGGACAGTCTGACACTGGCGCCCCCAAAACCCACCATAGAAACCAGTAACCATATCAAACATATAACGCCCATATAAATGGCCGAATTTGATTTCCCTTTCCGCCTTGCAAGACATTTCTTAATGTCGAATAAAATGAAGCATGAACCTAAAATACCTAAAGGTAGAAAGGTGATCCCTAAGAAGACCTGCATAGGGCCAGTTAGAAACCAAAACCAGCTGGGGTCATGAGATGATCCGTACTGAAGGTTTCCAAATCTATCAAAGAGATTCCAGCCAAATATCATGTCCCAAACATTCTCTGAATGCATGACAGTTCCATAAGAAGACTCAAGTAACCATGCCAAGAGTGGCCAAGCGAATGCTGTCATGGTGAAAACAGCCAATGCAAGGACTGTTGTTTGAAGAAATTTACTCCAAGGTTCCCAACGCATATAAATATAAAAAATGGCCAAACCAGGCAAAGGAATTAATCCTTGCCAAAGCTTGGACATAAAAGCGATACCAATCAGGATGGCAGTGATGTAGACATATCTAACCTTTCTCCGATCAGCAGCTATTAACAGCATCAAAATAGAAAGTAAAATCAGTGTGTTTGTTAATGGTTCTAAGAAAACACCTCTAGAAAAATTAACGTCTAACGGAGCGATAGCGAGAAATAGTGCTCCTAAAAAAGCAGTCATGACGCCATAAGTTCGCCGAAGAATCAAATACAGTAAAAATACACATGAAATACCACATAGAGCTGGGCCCAATCTGAGACCCAAATTAGAAGGGCCGAAAACCTCCAAGAAAAAGCCTTGCACCCAGAAAAAAACAGGCGGCTTATCAGTGATAATGGACCCATCGATAAAAATACCGGGGAAAAGCCAGTTTTGAAAAGATGTCGTAGTGTTTAAAGAAGTTGCCGAGTAAATCCCTAATCCGGAGTGGCCACGATCTAATTCGTAAAGCCGCAGGAAGGCCGCTAAAAGGATCACCAACAACAAACCCAATACTTCAGTTGGTTGGATGTAGCTTCTTCTTATAGACAACATGGATGTTAACGTACCTTTTTCATTTTGGTAACACAACTCCACACTAAAACCCGATCAAGCAATCTTTTTGAGATTTATGTAATATCTCGTCTTATGAATGTTCCAATACCAAGGACACAATAGGAAATCCCTCAAGGACAAGTTTTGCGTAGGACGAAAACATCCCTTCCCTTGGAAGGCTTAAAAGTTATTGAAATTGCGCAGGGGATCGCTGGCCCTCATTGTGGGCGTTTACTCGCCGCCTTTGGAGCGGAAGTTATTAAGATTGAACCTCCGAGGGGAGATTGGTCAAGGATAGTTGGTCCCTTCCTGCAAGATGATGAAAATATCGAATCCAGTGCGACTTACCAATACAACAACTCAGGAAAGAAAAGTGTTGTACTAGACATAGCCACTTCGAAAGGAATGACAGCATTTAAAGAATTAGTTTCTACCTCAGATATATTACTTGAAGATTGGGATCTATCCGATAGAGAATTACTGCAAATCTCAAATAACAGTTTTACAGATTCTAATTCGTCCTTAATAGAGATTAGCTTGACGCCCTTCGGACTCTCCGGGCCCTATTCTAAATTCACTTCTACACCAATAATTCAATTAGCTTTGGGTGGGTACCTTTATCTCACGGGTCTACCGGAAAAGGAACCGCTTATGTTGCCTGGACATCAGCCGGACTATTTAACAGGTTTGAATGGAAATGGGGCTGTGCAGATCGCTTTATGGGAAAGAGATCAAACCGGGAAAGGCCAGTTCGTTGAAATTGCCATGATGGAGACCTTGGCTACCCTTCACCAATTCACTATGGAAATGGAAACATATGAAGGATACGTCAGAAATAGAAACGGTAATCTATGGCAGAGAGAAAGCGCTTTCTCTAATTACGGTATTACAACAATCGAATGTTCCGACGGACATCTTTGTTTTGGCATATCAACAGAAGACCAATGGGAAAGGCTTTGTGTGATGATTGGTAAAAGTGAGTTTTTGGAAGACCCCCAATATGCAACTCGAGCCAAACGACGTAACAATGCAACCTATTTAGATTCCCTCTTAAAAGAATGGGTCGGAGCAAGAACTAGAGAAGAGGTAATGGTTGAAGCATCTGAAATATGGGGCTTGCCAACGGCACCTGTCCTTGGGGTGTCTGAAGTTTTGGAAGACCCCCAATTTCGCCACCGCGGTCTTTTCGTTGAAATAGAACATCCAGTAACAGGTAAAACTACATTTCCTAGTTTTTCATTTAAAACCCAGGATATGATTCCAGTACTAAATAGGGCCCCTCTGTTGGGTGAGCATAATAAAGAGGTCTTAATTTAGTGGATACAGCAAAGAAACCAAACGGGAGTCTATCAGGGCTCAGAGTTTTGGATTTAACAAGGGTGTGGGCAGGACCTCTTGCGACACGGATATACGGTGATTATGGCGCGGAAGTTATAAAGATTTCAGATCCAAGAGTGCCCCTAGTGACTGAAAATGGTCTTAATTCCAAACTGAACAGAAATAAGAAGAATATCGGTCTACGCCTAGACAAATCAGAAGGTCGCAATATATTTCTTGAACTCACTTCTATATCGGATGTAGTTATAGAAAATTTCCGTCCAAGAGTTATGCGTAATCTGGATTTAACCTACGAAATTCTGATTCAAACGAATCCTCACCTTATTATGTGCTCTATGCCGGGGTTTGGACTGGAAGGCCCATACGCAGAATATCCCGCTTTTGGTACGACTGCGGAGGCTTTGGCGGGGATACCAGGTTTGACCGGCTACGATTCATCTCTGCCAATCTCCTCAGGCATGGCATACGGAGATCCGGTTTCAGGACTAAATGCCGTCGGGATTCTTTTGACAGCACTTAGGCAACGGAATATCACTGGTAAAGGTCAATTTGTAGACATTGCGTTAGCGGCCAGCCCAGCTTGCAATTTGGGAGAATTTTTTGGGGCTAGTTCTTCGAATGGGTACAAACCTGAAATAAACGGCAACAAATCGATTCAATATTGCCCGCATGGCGCTTATAAAACGAAGGGTGATGACGAATGGATAGCAGTATCGGTTATCGATGAAACTGCATGGTGTGCTCTGGTCGATGTTATTGGTGACACTGATCTAAAATCTGAGAAATATCTCCTGCTAGGTAACAGGAAAAAAGATGAATCTTTTATTGATGGTCGTCTTTCAGCCTGGTTCGAATCACAAGAATCAAGTGACGCTATGATCCAGCTGCAAAACTCTGGAGTCTCGGCTGGTATAGTCTCAAATAATCGACAATTATTGTCAGATCCTCATTTGAATGAACGTGGTTTTTTTGTAGATATGGATGAACCTCGGTTTGGTGTAAAACGTTATGACGGACAATCAATTCTCGGGAATTTTGTAGATAAATCGAATTGGACGACGACTAGAGATGTAGGGGAAAGTAGCAAAGAGATATTAGTGGAATTACTGGGGTACACTAATGCTGATTGTAAAAAGTTAGAGCAAGAAGAAACAGTATTATTTCAATAAATAAACCAAAAGAGGAGAAATACCTATATGGCAGAGCATCATGTAAATTCCCCTATGACGGGTCAGATCATAGAAATATCGGTCGGGGTTGGACAATCGGTTTCAGAGGGAGATCTACTGATAGTCATAGAATCTATGAAAATGGAGAACGAGATATTTTCTGAGGTAAATGGCACGATAAAATCGCTTAATGTAAAAGAAGATCAAAATGTAAGCGAGGAAAACCTCCTCATGACAATTGAAATTTAATTATATTTAATTTAAGAGACATACTGTTTTAACTGGAGAATTTAATGCCTATAGACCCTAAAAGAGAAACCTGGAAGCCGGGAATGCCCTGGGAAAAGGCTCTTGAAGATATTGAATACATAACTGGCTTAGGCAGGGAAATGGGTGGTGCAGAAAGAATTGAGCGTCAACATAAAGGCGGGCGATACACAGTAAGAGAAAGGGTGGATAAAATTTTGGACAGCGGAAGTTTTGTGGAATATGGGCCGATGATAGGGGCCGCTGAGTATGATGACGAAGGAAATCTAATTGAGTTTTCTCCAGGGGCATATGTAATGGGTCTTGGAGAAATAGATGGAAGGCCTGTCGCGATTGGTGGAGACGATTTTACGATATCAGGAGGTAGCCCCCATAACGTCAGGAAACATCCTACGGACTTCATGCAACCTCTGGCATCACAATACGGGATCCCTTACATCCAACTTGTAGAAGGCGTCGGACACAGTGCAAAATCCGACGAGGCTAAAGGTCATATGGGCTTGCCAGATGGAGGTCTGTGGTGGCGAGGTATTGAACTACTGAAAAAGGTTCCTGTTGCAGCAGGTATCATGGGTTCGGTGGCTGGCGCTCCCGCTGCCTTTGCTTTGATGTCCCATTTTACGGTTATGGTAAAAGAGCAATCTCAAATTTTCCCCTCAGGTCCGCCGGTTGTAAAAAGAGCTATCGGAGAAGACCTGGATAAAGAAGAATTAGGTGGCTATAAAATGCATGTCCATGAAAGTGGTCAGGTAGATAATGTCGCCGACTCTGAGGAAGAAGCTTTTGAACAGATAAAGAAATTCATTTCTTATCTACCGAACACCACGAATGATGTGGCCCCTCGAATTGAAACCGGAGATCCACCCGATAGACGTCCTGAAGAACTTTTAAACATTATTCCTCCCAATCGGAAAAGGTCATATGACCCAAGAAAACTCATTCAGCTGGTCGTAGACAATGGTGATTTTTTTGAAATGAGGAGACACTGGGCGGGTGCTCTTATTACTGGATTCGCCAGATTAGATGGGTACAGTGTTGGCGTGATTGGTAGTGACCCTATGTTTATGGCAGGTGCAATGGATGGATGGGCCGCGGAAAAATATGCCCACTTTGTCGACCTTTGTGATGCTTTTAACCTGCCCGTCGTTATTTTTCTAGACATGCCTGGATTTATGCTAGGTTCCCATTCTGAAAAGAAAGCCACAATGAGAAGAGGAGTTAGAGCTTTAATAGCAAGTGCGGAAGCAGAAGTCCCAAAGATCGAATTCAATGTCCGAAAAGCATATGGTGTGGCTGCTGATGCTGCTCATAGCCTTGGACATCCTAACGGATTGAATCTGAGGTTTGGATGGCCAGCTGGAGAATGGGGAGGGATACCGATTGAAGGGGGAGTTGCAGCGGCTTATAGAAGGGAAATTGAAAACGCTCCAGACCCGGAGGCCCACAGATTGATGATCGAAGAAAGGCTTCTGAAATTACGATCTCCATTTAGAGCAGCTCATAAGGGTGATGTAGTTGACCTAATAGACCCAAGAGAAACTCGCCGTCTTGCATGTACTTTTGTGAAACTAGCCCAGCCAATGTTAGAAAAACTGGCTCAAAAACCTAAGAGGATCGTAAGACCTTAGGCTAGATAAGTTCTAATGGAGTATTTTCAAGACAATTTACCTTTAGAAGGTATAAAAGTACTAGAAACAGCACAGGGAGTTTCGGGTCCTTATGCCGGAAAATTACTAGCGTCACTGGGCGCCCAAGTAGTAAAGGTTGAGTTACCGGAAGGTGATTGGAGTCGTCATATCCCACCTTTTCTTGCTGAAAGTAACCATAAAGAAAGCAGTGCACTCTACCTATATAACAATACTGGTAAGAAAAGCGTTGTCTTAGATTGGAGAACAGCCGAAGGGTTGCAAAAGCTAATTGATCTAAGCACTTCTTCAGATGTCCTTATTGAAGACTGGGATAGTTCAGAGCGGAAATCCTTACGAATCGACCAAGAAACTTTTAGAGCAGATAACCCTCGCTTGGTCGAGATTTCCATTACTCCATTTGGTTTATCAGGGCCCTACAATGAATATAAATCGACACCCATTATCCAGTTAGCACTCGGCGGAGTATTAAACCTAATCGGAAATCCAGGTCAAGAACCCTTGATGCTCCCTGGGCATCAGCCAGACTACCTTACTGGCATAAATGCTAGTAATGCAGTGCAGATAGCCCTGTGGGATCGAGATTTCTTTGGTAATGCCGGTAGCTTTTTGGAATTGACGATGTTAGAGACGCTGGCAAATGTGCATCAAGCCCCTCTCGATATGGATGGCGGGATTCGTCAAAGGAGTGGACATCGTCAATCACCCCTTTCATCCAATGGATTCCCACCTGGTGTGTGCACAGTGGCTGCAAAGGATGGATACATTACTTTTGGTGGGGGCAGTCCTGGTATTTGGGAACAGCTTTGCCTAATGTTGGGAAGGTTAGACTTATTTGAAGATGAGAATTTTAGTAATGTTTTTGAGAATCCTGAATCTGGTCCAATTGTAGATAGAGTGATGGAATCTTGGATGGCCTCTAAAACAAGGGCAGAAGTTTTTGAAGAAGCTTCCTCTATTTGGATGTTGCCGGTATCACCGGTGAAAAACATCAACGAAGTCCTTGATGACCAACAGTACGCTGCGAGGAAAGCTTTCCAGACAGTTTTTCATCCTGAAGCAGGAGAAGCTTCCTACCCATCCCCTACCTTTATTGCTGACGGGAAAAAGATGCATATTTCCAGGGCACCACTAATTGGGGAGCACACCAAAGAATATGTCTAAGGAATCCTCAGGCACAGTGACAGACACTATTTCCACGGGTGCTCTGCGTAACCTGAGAGTAATCGATCTCACACGAGTTTGGGCCGGACCCCTTGGGACTCGAGCTTTGGCTGATTTTGGCGCCGAAATTATAAAGGTGAGTGACCCTAGGATTCCGTTAAGCAGGGTGGGAAAAGTAAACGACAAATTAAACAGAAATAAACTTAACATCGCTTTGCGTTTAGACAAACCTGAGGGTCGAGATGTTTTTCTGGACTTGGTTTCAATTGCCGATGTTGTTATAGAGAATTTTCGGCCGCGAGTGATGCGGAATCTAGATGTAACATACGATAGGTTGTTGGAGGTAAATCCTAATTTATTGATGTGCTCAATGCCTGGGTTTGGTCTTGATGGCCCTTATTCCGAGTATCCGGCCTTTGGCTCTACAGCTGAGGCTATGGCAGGGATAAATTCGATGATCGGTTATGATCCACAAAGGCCATTACAGACAGGATTGTCATATGCGGACCCTGTCTCAGGTCTTAATCTTGTCAGTACAATACTTGCATTTGCTAGAAGAAGAGGTTTGACGGGTAAAGGTAATTTCATCGATTTAGCCTTGGCTGATAGCCCTCTTGGAACTCTCGGAGAATACTTTGTGGCAAATTCCAGCAATGGCTATATTCAGAAACCACATGGGAACGTTCATACTCAGTATAGCCCTCACGGTGCCTTTAGATGTAAGGGGAACGACCAATGGATCGCCATTTCCATCACAAATGATGTTCAATGGAGTCGTTTTAAGGACCAGGTTAATGATCCTCGCTTAAGTCGCACTTGCTATGCAAATGTGAGTTCTCGGAAGAATGATGAAAATACCATCAATAAAATCATCGAAGAATGGACCTTAAATAAAGATGCAACAGAACTAATGGAATTACTTCAAGTAGAGGGAATACCCTCGGGAAAAGTCTCAAATAACCTCGAAGTCTTAAATGACGTCCATCTGAATGCCCGTGATTATTTTTCATACCTTACCCCGGAGGATGGAGAGGAGGAAAAGTATGATGGTCAGGCAATCCCAGGTAATCAAAAGGAAAGGGAGGAATGGTTTCCAATGAAGAATCTCGGAGAAGATTCTTCTAATATCCTCCTAAATTATCTTGGTTATTCAAAACTAAAATATCTATCTTTAATCGAGAATGAGGTTATATCCTGATCCAAAATAAGGTGACCAAAATGAATGTTTACTCACATGTACTGGTGGTTAGTGGTGGCATGGATTCTGCCACCCTAGCCTATCTCTGTGTCAAAGAGGGAGGTCATCCTTATTTGATTACATTCGATTACGGGCAAAAACATAAGAAAGAAATCGAATATGCGGGACTTCTCGCCGATGACTTAAATACTCCCCATCAGGTAGTTGATATATCAAATATACAAAATCTGCTGGGAGGCTCCGCTCTTACAGACGACAATATAGAAGTAC
>RQOP01000009.1 GCA_008373095.1 SAR202 cluster bacterium
CAAGAATGAGGCAATCGAGTACGCCTTAGAGTTTCTCACTGGTAAATTAAAGCTGCCAGAAGAAAGATTCTACATTACCATCCATCACACAGACGATGAGGCTCAAGAAATATGGGAAGGCATAGGGGTACCAAAAGACCGAATCTATAGATTCGGAGACGATGATAACTGGTGGGGACCACCTATACATGGCAGTGAAGGTCCATGCGGTCCTTGTAGTGAATTGCATTATGATTTCGGCGCGGATAGGGGGTGCCTGAAGGATGATTGTGCACCTAATTGCGAAAATACTATGGCTACTGGTGAGAAGTGCACTCGCTTCGTTGAGTTATGGAATCTAGTATTCATGCAGTACTATCACCATCCCGACGGATCAAGAGAAAATTTGCCCGCACCCAGTATAGACACGGGAATGGGGTTGGAAAGGGCGACTATCGTCATGCAAGATGCCAAAACTATGTATGAAACTGACATCTTCTCTTCCCTTGTAACCCAAGTCTGTTCAATTAGCAAACTTGAATATGGCACAAACCTAGAGATTGATTATGCAATAAGAGCGGTCGCAGAGCATACAAGAAGCTCCACATTTTTGACTGCAGATGGGGTGGTGCCAGGTAACGAAGGTAGAGGGTATGTTCTTAGGCGGGTCATCCGAAGAGCAATACGACTAGGAAGGAAGCTTGGACTTGAGGATCCATTCATGGCACCGCTCGCTGAATCGGTGATAGAAAAAATGGGTCAAACATATCCTGAACTGAATAACCATAAAGATTTTATCTTGAGTGTCCTAACCCTAGAAGAAGAAAGGTTTCAGCAAGCTTTTGAAAATGGTTTCAGTATGCTTGAGGATGCAATTGCAAAATCTTCTAGTTTAAATGGAGAGGTAGTGTTCAGACTCTGGGATACTTACGGCTTCCCAGTCGAAATGACCCAAGAAATGGCAGCAGAAAAAAACATTGCAGTCGATATGGATGGTTTTGAGAAAGCCATGGAGGACCAAAAAGCTCGGGCACGATCCAATGCCCAATTCGAGGGAGATCACGCTCGAATACGCCTTTATGAAGATTTAGGAGTTGGAAACACAAGTTTTACCGGATACGACACCCTTGAAGGTAAAAGCGTAGTGGTTGGTTTAATTTCTAATGAACTATCTGTTAATACCGTGGGCCAAGGCCAGCAGGTTGAACTAGTGCTACAAGAAACGCCTTTTTACGCTGAAGGAGGAGGACAGGTGGGAGATGGTGGCACAATCAGTAATTCAGAGTGTTCAATCACGATAGAAGACACAAATGAAGCTATTCCAGGTCTAATAGTTCACTATGGAACAGTTTCTAAGGGTAGTATTTCCATTGGTGATGCAGTAGAGAGCCTTGTCGACCCAATCAGGAGAGATGACACAGCAAGAAATCATACAGCTACCCACATGCTACACGCAGCTCTACGTGAAATATTAGGACCCCATGTTAGGCAAGCGGGTTCTCTGGTTACGGCTTCTCGGCTTAGATTCGATTTCAGCCATATCAAATCAGTAACCCCGGAAGAAATGTGGCAAGTTCAATTCTTGGTCAACGAAAAAATTAGACACAACGCAAATATTAATAGAAGCGAAGACACTTACAGTGGAGCAATAGAAAAGGGGGCATTAGCCTTTTTTGGAGATAAATACGGTGATACTGTCAGGCTAGTCGAGATCGTAAACGGAGACACCTTTAGTTTTGAGGTCTGCGGAGGTACACACGTCAATCAAACTGGAGAAGTAGGAGCCGTCTATATCCTGGGTGAATCTAGCATAGGAGCCGGGATGAGAAGAATAGAAGCTATAAGTGGTAGAGAAGCGGAAAGGCTTGTATGGAAAAACATGCAGAGGGATGCCAGAATAGCGGATTTGCTACAGACGACACCACTTGAAATCGAAGAAAGAATAACCGTAATCTCTGATCAGATATCTACAGCAAACAACCAAATCCAAAAGTTAGAAAGACAAATGTCATCACTGGCAGCTGCAACTCTTTTAGATGACGTGAAAATTATTAATCAAATAAAGGTTCTTGTATCAACAACTGAAGATCCATCCGCGGAATTATTGAGGTCCACAGGAGATTGGCTTAAAGACAAACTAGGAAGCGGAGTCGTTACCATTGGATCAATAATAAATGGAAATCCTATGGTTGTTTGTATGGTAACTCCAGACCTTGTTGAAAGGGGATTAAATGCTTCTGTAATAGTTAAAGAAATCGCCAATATAATCGGAGGCGGCGGCGGCGGTAGACCTGAATCTGCGCAAGCTGGGGGCAAAGATCCAAATAAATTGAAAGAAGCTTTAGCTATCGTGCCTACAATAGTTTCAAGCTTGCCAGAAGGAGAGTAGCAACTGAACCCCGGAAGCATACTGGCCTTGGATGTCGGTGACGTGAGAATAGGAGTAGCCATAAGTGACCCTACTCAGACAATATCCAGCCCACTTGAAAGTTTGCCTCGGAAAAATGCAATCTCTAAGATCAACAAAATTTGTTGTGTCAGAAATGTAGTTTTGATTCTGGTGGGCATGCCATACCTACTTTCTGGTGAATCAGGTACTCAGGCAAATTTAACCAAGCAATTTATTAAAGAACTCAAGATGACCACCGATATACCAATACGGCCCGTCGACGAGAGAATGTCAACAATAGAGGCAAAAAGCCGCCTTAAAGAAGCAGGCCATAAAAACATAAGCAAAAGCAGACGTAAGGGAATTATTGACTCTGCTTCAGCAGCAGTATTCCTAGACGAATATATACAACCATAGATTTCTTAATTTAGAATCTAATTACCATTTGGACTTGAGTAGATGGTTTTATTAATGACTCAAAAGCATCCTGTATCCCGTCCAACGACAGGAAATCGGTCCCTAATATCATCGGCTCCAAGTCAATTTTGCCGCTGGATATTAAATCAAGAGCTACTTTCCAATCATAAGGTTCAGCACCAAAAGTGGTATTCAACTGAATTTCTTTACCAGCCCAATCTACAGGAAGCATAGGGACACTTTCCCAAGCTAGTGCCACCAACATGACATTACCTTTTTTTCGCACCATATTAAGAGCGGCATCAAGGGTAGGAGGAGCCGCTGCACATTCAAATACAACATGAGGCCCATCCCCCTCAGACAAATTTAGTATTGCCGAAATCGCATCCTCATTAGATGGGTCAACCACTGCATCGGCGCCTAATTTAATTGCCGTATCTCTGCGAGTAGCAGATGGCTCTGACACGATTACTTTACGAGCCCCAGCTGCTCTGGCAGCTTGCATGGTCAGCAAACCGATGGGGCCAGCCCCAAGGACTGCCACCACATCACCTAATTTCATATTTGATAATCTAACCGCCCTGACAGCCACAGAGCAAGGCTCCGTCAGAGACGCATGTAGATCAGTAACGTTATCAGGAATACCCAGTGGCGCCCAATCATTCAACAAAGTATATTCAGCATATCCCCTTTTTCGAGTATCGGTAAAGCCTTCTAATCGATAATTATATTGCTCTTGCCTTCTTAAAGGAGCTTCCAATCCAGGTGGTGGAGTACCGCCACCTCCTATAACTCTGTCACCCTCTTTCCAAGCAGTCACCCCAGGCCCAACAGCAGCCACCGTACCACTAAACTCATGACCCATCACCGCACCGGCTGGTGCAATGTCATAGAGAAAAGCATGTACATCGGTACCACAAATAGCACTATGACTAATTTTTACCAAAATCTCGCCTGGCCCAGGCTCTGGGACAGGCAATTCTTCGATTACAAGTTTCTGGTTACCTTGGTAGACAGCTGCTTTCATGAAAGACTCCTACATACAACGTTCGTTTTAGGAGAGGTATTATAAATACTATGGTCAAAACAGCAAAATACAAATAAGAAAAGCCGGCTATAGCCTCAATTAATGTTTTGAGACTCAACCGGCTTGGATAATTTGGGAAAGAAGTCTAGATTAGACTAGTCTTCAACACCATTGTCGCGCAGATAATCAATTGCTGCTTGGACTGTGGTTATTGATTCAGCATCTTCATCGGATATTTCAATTTCAACATCGTCAGAGCTAAATTCTTCCTCAAAAGCCATTATCAGCTCAACCAAATCAAGTGAATCAGCGTTTAAATCATCTGTGAAAGAAGCCCCTGGTACAACCTCAGATTCATCCACGCTTAATTTTTCTGCAACTACAGCTTGTACTTTTTCAAGTAGCGCCATATTAATGCCTCCATTTTTTTATTACATTCTAAATGGCTATGCTAGCCTTCATATGAGATCCAAGTACCCCGTTAACAAAGCTTGGAGAACTTTCCGATCCAAACCTTTTTGCTAATTCTACAGCTTCATTAAGTACCGCTTTTTCAGGAACCCTTTCTGTACACCATCGTAATTCGCTAATTGCCATTCGCAGCACATTTCTGTCCACCACCGCTATTTGCGTCAAGGGCCAGTCAGAAGCCAACTTTCCGATTATATTATCTACTGAAGAAAAGTTTTCAAGTACCTTTTCAACTATGTCTCGGGCAAATCCCCTAGAATCACCTACGATTTTACGATCATCCAATATTCTTTCCAATACTACAATGGCATCATGTCCCACAGAGTCATATTCGCAGAGCGCCTGTAACACCAGTACTCTGACTTCTCTTCTATTAGAAATAAAGGGATTGGGATCCATGTTTACAACTACAAACTCACGCTCAATTTCTACTTATAGCAACTATTGAATCTATGTCGTTGATACTAGCTACATTGGCGGTTCTATCAATTTTCTTGACCATGCCGCCCAAAGCTCTTCCCGGTCCTATCTCTAGAAAATTGGTTATGCCCGACTTTATCATGAAATCCACTGATTTTTTCCACTGCACACATCCAGCGATTTGAGTTATCAATTCACCTTTGATCTCGTTTCCACTGTGCAGGGGGGTGCCCGTGCAATTCGCTATAATTGGGACTGCGGGATCATTAAATTTCAAACCATCAATGAACTCCATAAGACCTGCCTTCGCTGGTTCCATCAAACCAGAGTGAAAAGCCCCTCCCACTTTCAAGGGGATGACCTTTTTTGCTCCCCTTGCACTTGCTAGGTCCATTGCCCTTGCCACAGATATTTTTTCTCCACTTATCACAATCTGTTCTTCAGTATTGATATTAGAGACAAATACACCTGATTCTCTAGCTATTTCCTGTAAAACCATCTCATCCAAACCCAGAACAGCAGCCATGGTGCCTGGATTTGAATCGCAGGCTTTTTGCATGAGTTCGCCACGTTCTTGAACTAGCAATGCTGTGTCCATTACTGATAAAACCCCAGATGCTGCAAGCGCTGTGTATTCACCTAAGCTATGACCAGCCATCAAATATGGCACAGGCATGGATTCCTCAGAAATGTTCTCCTTCATCGCCTCAATGCAGGCGAGACTTACCGCCATAATCCCAGGCTGCGCATTCTTAGTCTCTCTCAAATCTTCTTCCGGTCCTTCAAACATAATCTTTGAAAGGGGCCTGCCTAAAGCTTCATCCACCATTTCAAACACCTCTTTACTCGCATTCGAACCCCTGTATAGTTCAAGTCCCATACCTACAGCTTGAGCCCCCTGACCAGGAAACATGAAGGCTGTTTTAGAGTTTCTTGCGAACGTAAGCGTCATGGTTTTTCCTTTAGTTAAACTGAGTTATGAATTTATATAACTGCCTGATCAGATTTGGTTACATTCCTGCCATTATAAGTTCCACAAATTGAACATGCCCTATGAGGCATTCGAGGTGCTTGGCACTGTGGGCAAGTTGAAAGTGAAGCCGGTTTTATCGCATTATGAGCGTTTCGACCGCCTTTTCTTTTACTCGAGTGTTTCTTTTTGGGTAGTGGTGGCATTATTGCCTCCTTAATTTATTATTCTGATACTTTGAAGGACTCTAGCAGAGTCGCAAATTTGGTGTTTCTTCTGTTTTTATTACATCCACATTCTTCTATATTCAAATTTACCCCGCAGTCTATACACAACCCCCTACAGTCTTCCACACACTTCTTATTGATCGGAGATTGAAGTGATAGATATTGACTCACTGCACCGGACAAATCCAAGACGTTGTCCTCCAAAATATGAAAATTATCCTTATAGATTTCTTCTATTTCGTTTCTTTCTCCAGTTAGCAAATTGAACAATGGAATATATTCCTCTTCTATCTCCAACGAAATAACTTCTTTATACTCCTCCAAACAACTCCCACATTCTGCAATATTATTTGCCTTAAGATGAGCGCTTACCCATATCCCAACATCAGTTTTAGTCAGTAGGACAGTACCATCTATATAACAACTTCTCCTAAACCATTCCACCTGAAAACTAGCACTTACGGTTTCTAATTTTTTGTTGCCACTACTCAGCTTAAGTAAAGTGGCCACCTTAAAGTCCATAACATGCCTCATACTTCCTAAATAAAGAGACAATTCAAACAACCACTATATCGTTGGTCAGGGAATATGGTCAACAGGAAAACAAGCTATTTTAATCCAATTATCCTGCCTCTGAATACCCGAAAATTCAGCAAATTTGAAAATCCTTGTACGTTCGATTACATTGGCTAATACAATGGAAATATATGATTGATCTGATTAAACAGCCGGTTTTGAATTTGAGGCAACTTTATGACATCTGAAAGAAAAAATTATGACGTAGTAGTCGTGGGAGCTGGCAATGCTGCATTAACTGCCGCACTAGCTGCTGCTTCTGAAGGAGCGAAAGTAGCAATATTAGAAAAAGCTCCTGAGCACCTACGAGGAGGCAATTCCTACTTTACAGGTGGCCTTTTTCGATTTGCCTACAACGGCATCGAAGACATATCGGAGTTATTACCAGCAATAACCTCTGATGAAAAAGAAAACATAGATGTTGGTTCTTACAAGGAATCTGAATTCTATTCTGATGTTATGAGAGTTACTGAAGGTCTATCAGACCCTTCGCTACTTCAGACTCTAACCTCTAAGTCATTCCCAACCATGCTTTGGATGAAGGATCAGGGTGTCCCTTGGATATTGGCCTATGGAAGGCAAGCCTTTGAGCACGAGGGCAAACAAAGATTCTGGGGAGGGCTGATAGTAGAGGCCGTCGGTGGAGGGAAAGGTTTATCCGACAGACTTTTTGAATTAGTTGAAAGAAATGAAATTGAAGTCTTTTACCAAACAAGTGGGACAAAATTATCAGTAAACCAAAGGGGAAGCGTTGATGGAATAACAGTTAAATCAGAGTCTGGGTATGAAGATATATCTTGTAAATCTGTTGTACTAGCCTGTGGGGGGTTTGAAGCAAACTCTGAGATGAGAACACGGTATTTAGGCCCTGGCTGGGAATTAGCTAAAGTCAGAGGGACTCAATATAACACCGGCGACGGAATTAACATGGCCCTCGATATCGGTGCCCAATCTCACGGACACTGGAGTGGATGCCATGCTGTAGCATGGGATTTAAATGCACCTGCACACGGTGACAGGAATGTGGCTGACCTATTTCAAAAACATTCGTACCCTTTCGGGTTAATAGTAAATGTGGATGGCAAAAGATTTGTCGACGAAGGTGCAGACCTGAGAAATTACACCTATGCCAAATATGGAAGAGAAATACTGAAGCAACCTCAAAGGGTAGCTTTTCAGCTATTCGATCAAAAAACCAAACATCTATTAAGAGATGAATATTTCATACCTCAAATGACCATGGTGGAGGCCAATACCATAGAAGAATTAGCCATTGGGTTGGATATAAATCCGGAAGAACTTCAGAAAACTATCGAAACATATAATGAGTCAGTGCAGGAAGGGGACTTTAATCCCACTGCACTTGACGGAAAACACACAAAGGGTATATTCCCACCGAAATCTAATTGGGCGCAAGAAATGGATAGCCCACCATATTTAGGCTATGCAGTGACATGTGGAATAACTTTTACATTTGGCGGACTAAAGATAGACTCAAATACCCAAGTCCAAGACAACTCCGACATGCCTATACCAGGTCTCTTCGCAGCCGGGGAACTTACTGGAGGTTTGTTTTACAACAACTACCCAGGAGGATCTGGTCTAATGTCAGGCGCCGTATTTGGCAAAATAGCTGGTGAAAATGCAGCCAAATCAGCCCTACACTAAATCAATATTTTCTTGACCAATACTCAATATAAACCTAAAGTATGGGTTCTTATCCCAAAGAGATAAAAACGTGACATGGTTAACATAAAGGAGGATCTTGCAATGACGTACGGTAGTGGGGACTATACATACAAAGTTGACAAAGATTGGGGCAAGCTACCCGATGGCTATGAATTCAACCAGGTAGCCGGTGTCGCAGTGGACAAAGAGGATAATGTCTATCTTTACAACAGAAGCGATCATCAGGTTATGGTATTTGCTAAAAATGGAGATTTTGTTAAATCCTGGGACGTAAAATTCTCAAACCCTCACGGTATGCACATAGGTCCCGACGGAAATTTCTACTTTGCTGACCGTGACGCCCACGTAGTTTTGAAATACAGCCCGGATCAGACTCTGCTCTTAACCTTAGGTACATATGATGTACCATCCAATACAGGTTATGAGGGCGAATTAATGGTTGTACCTCATCCTGCAGGTCCTTTTAATTTGCCTACAGGTGTAGTCGTATCAGATGACGGTAGTATTTTCGTGTCTGACGGCTATGGCAATTGCAGATTCCATAAATTCTCTCCAGATGGAGCATTACTGGACACTTGGGGTGAAGCTGGAAAAGATAACCCTATGGATTTCCATCTCCCCCATGGAATCGGAATAAACAAAGATGGATTGCTAGCAATTTGTGATCGCGAAAATCATAGGATACAGTTCACTGACCAAGATGGTGAATTCATGTTTATCTGGGATGGATTCCTACAGCCCACAGATATAACCTTCGGAGCAGATGGTGAAGCCTATGTTTCAGAACTACAGCATCGAATCTCTATACTAGACTCAGAAGGAAATCTAATTAGTAGATGGGCGGATGAGAGTAGTTCCTCCGCAGGACATTTTATTGCTCCTCATGGCATCGCTGTTGATTCCTCAGGTGATATTTATGTAGGGGAAGTATTAGAAGGAAGAAGAATCCAAAAATTTATAAGGCAGTAACCAAAAAGAAAAAGATCTAGGAGATGTTAAATGAACGGTGACCAATTAATGGCCAAACTTTTGAAGAAAGAAGGAACCGAATGGATTTCCTGCTTCCCGGCTCAAACGCTGATTGAAGCTTGTTCCCAAGAAGGGATAAGACCCGTCCTTTGTCGACAAGAAAGAGCAGGCGTAAATATGGCAGATGCCTATAGCAGGATCCACAATGGAAATAAGATTGGTGTGTTCACAATGCAACACGGACCAGGCGCGGAAAATGCGTTTGGAGGAGTAGCCCAAGCTTACGCAGATAATGTACCTATGCTGCTTATACCGGGAGGCTCCACAGAAAGAAGAGTAGGAGTACACCCCGGCTTCGATGCCATCCCGAATTATCAACACATAACTAAGTGGTCCGGCCGAATTAACACCATCGAGCGTATTCCAGAAATGGTCAGTCAAGCATTTACCCACTTAAGAAATGGTAGACCTGGCCCTGTACTTCTCGAATTACCTGGTGACGTTGGGCATGCAGAAGTACCAGCTGACATCGAAGAATATCAAGTAAGCCGGTCGTACAAGTCATATGCAGCAAAAGAGGATGTCAGGGACATCGTTACGGCGTTGTTAAAAGCCAAAGCGCCAGTCATAAACGCAGGTCAAGGAACGCTGTACGCAGAAGCAACCGATGAATTAATAGAATTCGCAGAATTAGTTAATGTTCCCGTAATGACCACTCTTGCGGGTAAAAGTGCATACCCTGAGGACCATTCTCTAGCTCTTGGTACTGGGGGAAACACTGGCACGCTAATGGTCGACAGATTTCTCCAAAATACCGATTTCGTTCTAGGAATTGGCACAAGTTTTGCAATATCGAATTTCACTGCCCCAATGCCTCCAGACGCTACTAAGGCGCAAATTACTAATACAGCTGAAGACATTAACAGAGATTATCGCGTGGAATACGGCGCCGTCGGTGATGCCAAATTAGTACTACAGCAATTAATTGAAGAAGCAAAATCTCAACTTGGCGAACATGGCAGAGGTGATGTAAATGGGGTTCGAGACAAAATTTCTGAAATAAAAGATGAGTTTATGAAGGAATGGGGACCAAGACTGAATTCAGATGAAACCCCTATGAGTCCATATCGTGTCTTCAATGAAATGATGAAGGCAGTAGATCCGAGAAATGCGATAGTGACCCATGACTCTGGATACCCTAGAAATCAGCTTGTCCCATTTTGGCCGGCACTAAATCCTCGATCGTACATTGGTTGGGGTAAATCAACCCAACTGGGATACGGCCTAGGACTAGCACTAGGAGCCAAGGTTGCAGCACCAGACAAAGTGGTTATAAACGTTATGGGGGATGCTGCTTTTGGAATGGCAGGACTAGATATAGAGACGGCAGCCAGATCTGAATTAGGAACAATAACAGTGGTTCTTAACAACGGTGTAATGACACACTACTACGATCATTTCCCTCACGCCACAGAAAATTGGAAAAGCAATGAATTAGGCGGTATCTACTCAGACACTGCTAAAAGCTTGGGCGCACATGGGGAAAGAATTCATAACCCCGACGAAATAGGACCCGCAATGAAAAGAGCTCTGGAGGCCTCAAACAGCGGTCAACCAGTACTTCTGGAGATGATCACAAAAGAAGAGGAAAACATATCCAACTATGGCAGATAAGCAGTAGTCTAAATGTAGTGTATGCGGCGATTAATACTCAAATAGTTGCCGTATACACCGTCCTCATTTTGTCAGGCCTAAACTTTCTCTTGTATTGCTTCAACCCTTCTATCCCTAGGTCACTAGCATCATTCACAAAATCATAGCCTTGTAGAGTCTCAAAAGTTTTCCATCTCAAGTATTCAGATACACCTTTCAATCCCACTAAGGTCTTGGCTACAAAAAAACAGGCCGTTTTCTGATTGATAGGACCTGCCATAGAAAAGCCAACCAATTGTCTGTCTACCTCCAACCCCCACGACTTCACATCATCAGTATCAAACAGCCCTACAGCATTAAGGGCAGCTCTGGTATAACCCCAATCAAATAGGAATTTATTTCTCTTACCTTGCACAGACCTCCACTTATCCAAGACATCCAATGCAGCAGATACATCATCTTTTTCTAATTCAAAAAAAACAGGATTATTCTTAGCCATTTTATTGATTCTCTTCCTCACATCTTTATACCTTTTGCCCGGAAGCTCAAAAACAACTTTGGGATCATATATGTATTCATCTTCTCTTTTCTGAATTTTAATATTTCGCCCAAACAGATCTGTGATGGTACAAACATCCGAAGAATCAATCCATAAAATCCGCATCTCTGTCTGATGCATAAAATCCTTAATTTTGAGAAGATATCTTTTTACTTCAATAGTTAACTTTGATGGTGGTATGACTAGATCAATCCGCTCTGCATTTACCCTTCCAGAATATTGAAATAAACAAAAAACATCGTTATTTTTAGTCAAATATAAGGGTCTTTTAGGGGGCAAACTGTAACAAGCTAAAAAAGGTGCAAAATAAGCCCAAGAATCTCGCCCTGCTTCATTGAAAATTTCTTTCAACAGAGGAATGTCCGTCACTGATATAAGATAATTCTGATCCGAAACATTGCTGAGTAATTCTTTCAATATTACAGATCCCTTTGGCTGGTATAAATACCCTCAGAAGGCAGATCACTAGAATTTATATCTAGACAAGACACAAAAAATCTCCCCATGTTGCTTTTCCCAGCATGAATTTGTGCCCCAACATATTCGTTGAACCCGGGTATTAATTCTTTAGGAGAAAATCCAAAATTCACAATATTTCGAAAAAATAAGGCGTTATCAACAGGCCGCAAATTTGGATAAGACAAAAAAGCTATTCCTCCTACGTTTTCTTTAATCATTTCAGCGCCTACCCCTGCAAACCTTGTTAAACCCGCAACTGTATAGGGGGGGTCTGAAATAATTACGTCATAGCTATTTTTATAAGACTCTTGAAGTTTCTCTTTTAAATCTATTTGATACAAATTAACTTCAAACCCTAACTTTCGACTAATAGATTCAACAAAATCAAGAATTCGTAGGTCAATATCGAAAACATTTAAACTTTTTATTTTTAATCCATATCTACTAGAAAAAATCATGATTGCTAACGATGTGAGATCATCATCACCCAAAATAGCTATATCTCTTCCTTCTATCGCATCATTTTCATGACAATACATAATCCTTCTGAAACAGGTGGTTGAAATAGCGTGAGACTGGTCCAAACTGTGATCAGGATCCGGTCTTTTCTCTTTTAATACATCAAATTCGATTATTTGCTCTTGAATCAAATCTGGAATTGCATAAGGTGAATGAAAAGATGGAATATTCTGGTCGCATATTCCAATTGAATTCAAAAGGTCTAAGCCAGCATCTGACAAAGTCGCCCCTCCAATTCTTGTGAGCAACTTCCTTTTTTCAAGCTCTCTACGAGCTGCAGACACGGCTGGCACAGGTATTCCAGTACGTCTTGAAATATCCCGGATTGGAAGAGGGCTTTTTCTCAGTACTTCTCTCAAGATCAACCTAACTCCTTGATAACCTTCCTGCAATTGGGAATCAAGGGCCACTTCATATAAAGTATTTTCAGCTTCAGATCTATCCATAATTCACTAATATAACTGGGTGAATGAGATTTTACGTTGTCGAAATAATAAAACTTGATTGTTTAGATTACTCTAACTCAAGTGTTGATAAGGATAAATGTTATACTCCGCCTCACTTCAACTGTATGCAATAAATTTGGGGAGAACAAATCATGCTAGTAATTGATGCTATTTCAGAAATTCTAAAAAAAGAAGGTATCAAATACCTTAGCGCCTTTCCTACTACTTCGGTTATTGAAGCAGCAGCAGAATCCGGTATCAAACCTATTATATGTCGGCAAGAAAGGGTTGGCGTAGGCATAGCTGACGGCTATTCTAGAATCACCGGAGGCAACCCTCCTGGTGTTTTTGCAATGCAATACGGCCCAGGGGCAGAAAATGCATATCCAGGTGTCGCCACTGCGTATGCTGATGCGGTGCCTATGCTATTTTTACCTCTTGGACACAGGAGAGATCGCGACAGAATATTCCCACATTTCAATTCGGTGGACAGTTTCTCATCAGTTACAAAATATGTAGAACAAATAAATGATGTATCGTCCGTGTCAGACACGATGAGAAGGGCCTTCTACCGATTAAAAAATGGCCGCCCAGGACCCATAATGGTGGAAATACCAATCGATATAGCGGACAAAGAAATCGATGAAAGCGCTGTTTCACAGTATCAGAAAGCAATAACTGTACGGTCTTCGGCTGACGAAGATGCAGTTATGAGAGTTGCCAAAACAATACTTACATCAAATACCCCTCTTTTATATGCTGGGCAAGGAGTGCTATATTCGGGTGCTTCGAAAGAGTTACAAGAGCTATCTGAATTAACCAATATTCCAGTAGCTACTACGATGGCTGGTAAAGGTTCCATAGATGAACGGCATCCCTTGTCGTTAGGAAGTTCTTCCACCGTAATGAATGGTGCGGTGCTACATTACATGAGGACAAGCGATACGATCGTAGCAATAGGAACTAGCCTCACAAAACACGGAATGATAACTACAATCCCCGAAGGGAAAAATATTATTCATGTAACAAATGATCCAGTCGACATAGGAAACTATTATCAGCCAAATGACGCTTTGCAAGGAGATGCGAAACTGGTACTGAAGCAGTTGATTGAGGCCTGCTCTGATCTCCTTTCCACCCGCGAAGCCCCAGAATCGCCTGAGGATCAAATCAGAGAAATAAAATTAGAATGGAGCAAAAGCTGGGAAAAGAAATTAACTTCCAAAGAGTCCCCCATGACACCTTATCGAGTTATAAGTGAATTCATGAAGGCTACCAACCCTGCCGAAAATATAGTGACACATGACTCAGGTAGTCCCAGAGATCAAATTATGCCATTTTATGAGTCAGGAGGCCCTGGCACTTATCTAGGGTGGGGTAAATCTCATGGTTTAGGTACCGGTTTAGGCCTGAACATGGGTGCAAAAATAGCCTCTCCGGAAAAATTTGTAGTGAATTTTATGGGAGATGCAGCCTTTGGAATGACCGGATTAGATTTTGAGACTGCCGCTAGAAGTGGAATCCCCATCCTGACGGTAGTACTTAATAATTCTACTATGGCCATAGAAACATCTCATATGGCTTCTTCCCACGAACTATACAACACCCGAGACCTTGGAGGAGACTATGCGGACATGGCAAAGGCCATGGGCGGGTGGAGTGAAAGAGTCGATAACCCTGAAGAAATAAAGGATGCCTTTTTAAGAGCTAAACAGGCCACTGAAAATGGGCAAGCTGCCTTGCTGGAATTTATCACGTCAGAAGAGCAAGATTTTTCATTCAGGGGTATTTTACGCTAACTCGGCTGTAACTATGGACAACATTTTAAAAATTACTTTGCTAGGCACAGGTACACCGGTCCCGTTGATTGACAGGATGGGATGCAGTGTACTGATTCAAGCGGCAAACCAAAATATTTTGATAGATTGTGGAAGAGGTACGGCACAAAGAATCAACCAAACCAATACTCCATTAAAAGAAGTTTTTACGATTCTACTGACTCATCTTCATTATGATCATTACATAGGAGTACCTGATCTGTGGCTAACAGGATGGTTATATGGAAGAAAAGTGCCTGTTTCTGTGTATGGCCCTCTTGGTACAAAAGACATGATCAATAATCTATCCAAGGCTTTTGAAGTTGATGTGCATATACGCAGAGATTTAGATGAAAAATTTGACCCTGAAGGAGCAATAATATCGGGAGATGATATAAATCCCGGATTTTCTTATGAAAAAGCAGGTCTAAGGATCGAATCATTCGAAGTAGATCATCATCCGGTGCCTAACGCTTTCGGCTACATAATCACCTATCAACAAAAAAAAGTGGTTATTTCAGGCGATACGAGATATATGCCTTCTATGAGTGAAATATCCAAAGATGCAGATCTTTTAATTCACGAGGTCGCCGCACCAGAAGCAATATGGAAAAGGTCCAACATGATAGGAAGAGATCCAGAGCATACCAAGAAAATTATTGATCATCACGCTACTCCTTCTCAGGTAGGCTCAATTTTTAAACAATCTAATGTAAAGCTCGGTGCTTACTACCATATTGTGGGTGGTCCTGGTGCAGAGGAAGAAGTATTAAAAGCCACGAAAAAAGTGTTCCAAGGGGATTTCCTAATACCAGAAGATCTTACCGTAATAGAAATTGGAGAAGAAATAAAAGTATCCTAGCTATCTATTGAAAAGATCGTCCTAAACTCGATTGATTATTTGTAGGGCTATTTTCTTTACTTGTTCTTTATCGTATCTTGCAAAGCTAAGAGCCGCTGTACGATGTGGATCCCCACTAAAAAATCTTTCGTACAAAACTTGTCTTCCGCCATATGAACTTATGCTGATATCCCAAGCCATCCTAAAGAGTTTGGTTCGTTCTTTAGCACCTAAGGTATCCGTAGATAAATAATTATCCAAGTAATGGCCTATATCGGAATCAAAATCAGCGTCAGTTGGCACAGCTATCAAACTGCTTGAACCAATAAGCTGCAAAATTTCTATCATCCTTGGATACGCGGATGTAAATGAAGATTTGGCGGCCGCCAAAGGAGCCCCATCCGGCTCCATAACACCCCATTCATTCAATTCAGATTTGCTGATGGAAGCCTCAAGGCAAGCCTTACTGAGCTCATAGATAGTTATCAATTCTGATGCGAGGGCCTGGATATATGGAGTTTCATTTGTATTTAGGGATTCAGTCATCAAGGTGGCTAATCCAAATATAAACTCTGCTTTAGCCATATTTTTTGTTACGATCTGCTGATTTATATGAGAACCGACTTTACTATTGGAGAAAACGGTATTAGCCGTTTCCACATCATCAAAAATAAAAACCTTTTCCCAGGGCACAAAAACTTTGTCAAAAATGACGATTGCATCACCTTCATCAAATTTAGATGAAAGAGGATGATCAAAGGACGATTTACCAACATCTAAAGATTCCCTGCAAATAAATTTTAATCCTGATGTATCACAAGGTATTCCAAAAGCAAGGGCATATTTTGAAGCATCTTTGTCAGTAGGAACCACTGATGATGGAAAAACTAAAATCTCATCAGACAAAGGCGCCAATGTAGCTAATATTCGGGCCCCTTCAACCACTATGCCATCATCCTTTGATTCAACTAAATGTAATCCAAGCTCATCACCTTTTGCATGGGATGGATATCTTTTATTTTTTCTCACATTTACCAAGGTATGAGTCAATGTCAAATCATTTTCCATCACGTATCGAAAATAATTTTCTATATTTTTCCTGTATGGACCAAAAAATTCAGACGCCGCCGCACAAGCCATTAAAATTACGTTCATGTAATCGGGGGTTCGGCCCAAAACCCCTCCGCTATATCTAGCCCAATGGAGCATCATTTTACCTCTTTGGATTAAGTGTTCCTTTGAGGTAGGAGTTATAAAAGAAAGTCCCTCTAACACATTAGTATCATCTAAATTAAAGGTCATTTCTTCCGCAACGCTGGAGTCGTATTGCATGTCATACAAGGAAGCTATGGAATCCGCTGATCGAGAAAATGCCACATGTTGAGTCACATCTGTGACTTTTTCACCTTCTAACCACAGGTCCTTAGGATGGGCACGTAGTCCCTCTAAATATAAAATCCCATTCTTGGCTGGCACTTAGGCACCTACATTTCAGGTCAAGTTATCTAAGAAGATGACGTTATCTCTGCATCCGTAAGTTTCTTCCCCTTTGCACCGTCTAAGGAATCTGGGAAATCACCAGCGAACAAATATCCCTCTTTTGGCCAAGAAGACCTGGGCATTTCGTAAAATATTTCTATCTCATTACCATCAGGGTCTTCAATATAAAACCCTAATGATACTCCGTGGTCAGCTACGTTTTTTATTTCTATACCTTCGGAAATACACTTTTGATGGATTTCCTTAACATCTTCAATAGATTCCATTTCCCATGCAAAATGAGCCAAAGAATGTGTAGCAGAGTCCGCTATATCGTCAGATTTGATGAGGGCCAATTCATGGGATGCATCATCCCGAGCACTCATAAATATCATTGTTCCGGTCGGTCTTCTAGTGGTTACATGCAAACCTAAAATACTCGTATAGAAATTTTCTGATACGTCTATCTCATTAGCACGGAGCACAAGATGCCCTAACTGCTTAACCTTTGCCATAATAGGTTACCTCCCATACATGTCTCATAACGACCTAACAAACTTCTGATCCAAATTAGTACCTGCGGTGCAGGCCAGGCATCACCCAGGACAGTCTAACCTTCTCTTGGAAACCAATAACAACCATGCTCATCAATACAATGGGCACAATGGGCAACCGAATGTCCAGGAGAAACCTCTCTCATAACAAGTTCATTATCTTCACAAGCTGGATCCGGGGTAGGGCAAAGAGGATCATAACTACAGGCCGAGGGCGGGTTCATCGGGCTCGGAACTCCACCTCTTAATATTATCCTTTCCCTATCAGCTTCCATTAATGGATCAGGTATCGGGACTGCAGACAACAAAGCCTTAGTGTATGGATGAACTGGATTTTCATAAAGTTCGTTCCGCTCAGCAATTTCCACGATGTGCCCTAAGTACATTACAGCTATTCTATCGCTGATGTGTTTCACAACAGATAGATCATGTGCAATGAATAGGTACGTAAGTCCAAGATCTTCCTGAAGATCCTCAAGCAGGTTGATAATTTGAGCCTGAATCGATACATCCAACGCTGACACTGGCTCATCACAAACAATAAAGCTTGGATTCACGGCAAGCGCTCTCGCTATCCCTATTCTTTGTCGTTGACCTCCGCTAAACTCATGAGGATACCTATCTGCCATGTATGGGCTCAGCCCACAAGTAGTAAGGAGTTCAGAAACTCTATCCCTATATTCACCTTTGCTCTCAGTGAGCTTATGGACTTTTAGAGGTTCGCCAACAATATCTCCACAAGTCATACGAGGATTCAAAGAACCATACGGATCTTGAAATATAACCTGCATATCTCTTCTCATTTGCCTTAGATCGCCAGTTCCTAAACTGGTGACATCTACACCATTGAAAAGCACTTCTCCTGCGGTAGGTTTATATAATTGTAAAATGCATCTGCCGGTAGTAGTCTTACCACATCCACTCTCACCAACTAGGCCCAGAGCCTCACCTTTTTTTATGGTAAAAGTGACATCATCCACTGCTTTTACTTCGGCTACTTTCCTCTGAAATATAATTCCTTCATTAACCGGAAAATACATCTTGAGGTTGTTGACTTCGACTAAATCTTCGCCTACCTGAGTGTTAGATGTGTCACCTATTGATGTAACCATTTTATCTCCACAAAAAGCAATTAACTATTTTTAACTATTGTAAATATGTGCTATTGATCTCTCGGAAACCATTTGCATCCATATTCTTCTTCACAATGGGCACAATATGCAACCCAATGATTAGGTTCATCTTCCCGCAAAACCGGTTCTAATGTTAGGCATTCTTCAACTGGGGTTGAGCAATTGGATTGAAATCCACAACCGGAAGGCCTGTTACCGAGGTTAGGTGGCATCCCTTCTATAGCTTCCAATCTTTCTCTTGTGTCATCATCTGCATCAAGCCGTGGGACTGAATTAAGTAGCCCGATAGTGTAAGGATGCATCGGGTTTTTATATATCTCCACTGCAGTGGACGTTTCCACAATTTTGCCCGCATACATGACAATAACCCGGTCGGCATATCTCGCAACAACCCCTAAATTGTGGGTTATTATGATCAAGGCAGTACCCAGATCTCTAGACAAATCCTGCATTAATTCTAATATTTGTGCTTGGATCGTTACATCTAATGCGGTTGTAGGCTCATCAGCAATGATTAATTTGGGGTTACAACTCAAAGCCATCGCTATCATAACCCTCTGTCGCATCCCACCACTAAATTGGTGTGGGTAATCATCTAAACGAGTATCAGAGTCCGGAATACCTACCATCGTAAGCAGTTCAGATGCCCTTTCCCTGGCAGTGGACTTGTTCATGTTTTGGTGTAACTCTAGGGTCTCGGTTAATTGGCGACCAACGGTAAGAACCGGGTTTAAAGAAGTCATTGGTTCTTGAAAGACCATCGATATGCTATTACCCCTAATACCCCTCATCTCTTTTTCGTCCATTTGAACGAGGTCTTCACCGCCAAACAGAACTTCACCGTCAACAATGCGACCCGGTGGACTAGCCACCAAACGCATGATCGACATGGCACCTACACTCTTTCCGCACCCACTTTCCCCAACAATTCCGACTACTTCCCCTTCAGCCACATCATATGAGATCCCATCTACTGCTTTCACAACACCATCGGCGGTGAAAAAATGCGTCTTTAAATTTTTTACTTCCAGCAACGGAGCCATACAGCCTTCCCCCTTGTTGCCTATTCAGGTATTAATTGTCAATTGACTAATTTAAACTCAATTGGTGTAGCACATTCTAATGAACAGATCGAATACTAACAACTCATAAACGTAATAGTTCTTGCTAAATTATCCACTCAGGCGACCTTCCGCAAGCGCCTTTAGATTTTGAACAACCATATCAACAGCGTGTTCCGTGCTCATTTCGCTTGTATTAATAGTGAAATGAAATAGGTCAGGACTGTCGGGATCTTCCATTTCA
>RQOP01000010.1 GCA_008373095.1 SAR202 cluster bacterium
CTGCAAAATACCTAATTACGGAAAATTTAGATGAATTAAAAACATTCATCCAAAGGGAAATCACCTCTCGAACCACAAGTGACGACTCCGAAGGATTGTTAGATTCAAACTGGGAACCTTGGCTTGTGCCATAATGTCATCTGACCCACCACGAGTTGAATAAAAACTATTTTAAAGGTTCTATGGCAAGATGAAATTTGGAGCATCAATATCAAGCTACACTACTACTTGGGATAGCATTGAATCAGCAATACATACGATGGAAGCGGGGAATTGGGACAGCATATGGTTCCCTGACCATTTCATCCCGCCAGCAGCATGGAAGGGAGGCGAAGATCAGCCTATCTTTGAATCCTGGTCCTTATTAGCAGCAGTTGCCGGTATGACTGAGAAGTTACGAATGGGGCACATGGTAAATGGAAACACCTATAGAAACCCTGCTCTAGTAGCAAAAATGGCTACTACAATAGATCAAATTTCGAGAGGAAGGTTCATACTGAGCCACGGCGCTGCATGGTTTCAGAGAGAACACGATGCTTATGGCTGGGAATTTCCATCATTAAAAGAACGCTCAGACAGATTCGAAGAGTCATGCCAATTAATCAGGTTGCTTCTCAATTCTGAAAAACCAGTTAATTTCAAAGGGGAATATTACAGCTTGGAAAACGCACCCCTATCCCCAAAATCATTTCAGAACCCCCACATACCGATTATGATCGGAGGTTTGGGAGAGAAACGCACACTCCGTACACTAGCGAGGTACGGTGACATGTGGAACCTGGATGGTTTTGCGGTTGGTAAAGAAGAAAACGTTCGATATGGCGGCATGTCGCTTGAATTGTTTAACAGAAAAGTTGATATTCTGCATCAACACTGTGAAAAAGCTGGTAGAGATCCGTCGGAAATAAGCCTCACAATATCAATGCCTACAAAGCTATCAAAGGACAAATCGGAAACGGATGCCTTTATCAAACAAGTTGGCCCCGGAACAGTGGCAGGAACGGCAGACTACATAGTTTCAAGAGTTGGAGAATTCATGGAAGCTGGGGTGGATGAAATTATGTTTTCACCAAGGCCAAGTGACAGCGAATCTTTACAGGCACTGGACGAAGAAGTTCTCTCTGCGTTCAACTAAGCTAGCTTAGTAACAAGATTTTTGTACATGTCTTCGGCCAGTTCTCTAATTGAGTATTGTGGTTTCCAACCCCACTCTTTTCTTGCAGCCGAATCATCCAATGATGACGGCCATGAGTTAGCTATTGCCTGCCTTACGGGATCTATTTGATACTCAATTTGGAACTTTGGATTGATTCTCTTTACTTCAACGGCCAGTGCCTCTGGAGTGAATGTCATAGCATGCACATTGAAATCCGAATGGTGAATTAAGTTCCCATGATCAGCCTTGAACAAATTAACTAAGGCGTTAATCGCGTCCGGCATGTACATCATGGGCAAAGATGTATCTGGCGCAAGATAACACTCATACGAATTACTTTTAATAGCTTCGTAGAACATTGCCACCGCATAATCTGTGGTTCCTGCAGTCGGCTCCGTTTTCCAACTAATAACACCAGGCAACCTTATTCCCCTTACATCCAAACCTAGCTTTGAATAATAGTAGTTACCCATCAATTCTCCAAAAACCTTTGATATTCCATACACAGTGTCTGGATTTTGAATAGTATCGTTAGGGGTCATATCGCGAGGAGTTTTATCTCCAAACGCAGCGATAGAACTCGGAAGCATCACTTTTTCAACACCATTTTGATGAGCACTCTCTAAAACATTGAATGTGCCATTTATATTTACATTATGAGCGGTGTTTCTAATCGCTTCAGCGGTAGCAGACAAAATGGAAGACATATGAAAAATAGAGGAAATTTCAAAATTTTTCACGACTTTGTTAATAGCTTCAAAGTCAGTTACGTCCAAAAGTACGTTTGGTCCCTTAGAGATGTCTTCCGGTAAAGGTGTTTTATTCCAGCCAGCTATTACAGTGCTCTCACCGTAAATATTTCGAAGGGCCGGCACCAACTCTGAACCAATTTGTCCGGCGCTTCCAGTTACAAGAATGTTTCCCATTTCACTTCACAAACACTGGTTATATCATCAGATCGCCACCATTTATATCAATGGAGGCTCCTGTTATGTATGAAGCATGGTCTGAAGCCAGAAAAGTCACTAAGTCAGCCACTTCCTGAGGTAGTCCAAGTCTTTTCGCTGGAAACATGTCCGCATATTGTTTTGTTCTTTCTTCTGAAATGGTGGACCGAACCATTTCTGTTTCAATCAGTCCTGGGCACACCGCATTAACAGTTATTCCATACTCAGCAACCTCTTTGGCCATATGCCTGGTCAACCCAAGTACAGCCGCTTTTCCTGCAGTGTAATGGGCTCCCCCGATCGTGCTTACATTTTTCCCAGCACTTGATGAAATATTAATTACTCTCCCCCATCCATTCGCCTGCATTAAAGGCAAAACAGCTTTGGAGCACAAAAACGTTGACTTTAAATTGCCGTCAACCACATAATCCCACTCTTCTTCTGAGATATCCAATAATGGAGTCGGCCTTAATACCCCTGCGTTGTTTACCAGTATGTCAACTTGACCGAATTTACTTGCTGCACTCTGAATCATTTCCTCAACTTCTAGATTCTCTATGACATTAGCAACATAGGAAATAACCTTGGTGTTATAAGTTCTGATATCAGCAGCCGTGGAATCGGCTGTGTTTTCATTTATATCATTGACAACAATTGCAGCCCCTCTCTCAGCCAATGAATGTGCGATTGAGCTACCCATACCCTGTCCGGCACCCGTTACTATGGCAACTTTGCCTGTTAAATCGTTCTTGTTGCTATCTAAAACCATGTTTCTTATTTGCCCTGCATTATAAATTCTGCAACCTTCTCTCCCACCATCATGGAAGGAACATTTGTATTCGCTCTTACGCAATCGTGCATGATGGAAGCATCAGCTACACGCAGATTTTCAATACCATGTACCTTCCCATACTGATCAACTACAGCCATGGGATCTGATTCAGGCCCCATCTTACAAGTACTGCTAATGTGATGGCTGGTGGCGGAATTTTTTCTTATCCATAAGTCCAACAAATCGTCATCTTGTAATTCTTTGTCTGAAGGCTGGACACGTTTGGTAACTATAGCCTTATAGGATGTTCCTTCTCCCACTTCAGCACACAACCTTACGCATTCCCGCATTCGTCGCAAATCCTCTTCCTCTCTAAAATAATTGTAATTTAAGTAGGGTTGTACCTTTGGATCTGGGGCCCTTAATAGTAACTCACCAGAACCTATCTGGAGATAAAGACACGCGGTCATACCGATCCCTTTATACATATCTTCTCCGTCAGTCATATAAAAACTTTGTGGTACTGTGGCAGTATGGTGAACCATCATATCGTTGTGTAGATCTGAACCCTCGGCTGTATATCTGATCGCGACTGTCGCGCCGCGTTTAGAGCCATCTTTCAAATGCTCATACTCATCTTTTACTTCCCATATAAGACGCACTTGTGGATGATCCCTCAAATTTTGACCTACTCCAGGCGAATCATGAATGACGTCGATCCCTTTTTCCATTAGATGCTGCTTCGGACCTATTCCGGACAACATCAACAGTTGGGGAGACCCTATGGCCCCTCCGCTCAGAATTATCTCTTTACCTTTTTCAACAAAAATATCCCCTTCTCTTTCTATTTCAACTCCAAATGCCTTTTTACCGTTAAATAATATCTTCCGAACAGTGCAATCATCTTTCATAGTCAAATTAGTCCGATCACGTGCTGGATTAAGATAGCTTAGAGCTGTGCTCTGGCGGACCCTATCAATCGTGTTGAAAGGCATCGGACCCACCCCAGTTGAGTCAGGATCATTGTGATCTTCTGTGACTGGATATCCAATGTCTTGAAATCCCTGGAAAAATGCTTCAGCGTCACGAGTCCATTCTTCCTTTGGATGCCTTCGGACGCGTACGGGACCTTCATGTCCATGAAAATCACCTCCCATGTCAGTGTCATTCTCCAGCCTCTTAAACGCTGGAAGACATCTTTCAAAACTCCATTCTTCATTCCCATTCTCTGCCCAGGTGTCATAATCCTCTGGATCACCACGAAGAAAAATTTGAGCATTAACTGCGCTCGACCCACCCATAGTTTTTCCTCGAGGTACCAACATCGGCGCATCTTGTTCTTCAGTGGCGTCAGCAACAAAAAGCCATCTTTTGTCTTCGCCAGGATCAAGCCACCAATTAGGTTGGTCTAAATTCTCGGGCCCGTAACCATATTTGAATTTATTCGGCAGTGACGAAAAATCTTGGTAGTCACTACCAGCTTCGAGAAGAAGCACCGATTTAGAATCGTCTTCACTCAATCTGGCGGCAACAATTGCACCGGCAGAGCCAGCCCCTACCACTATGTAATCGTATTCCATTTATAAATACTCCCTATTAATTTATAAACCCAAACATAAATAGCTTGAAATGATGGGGTTAATTCATACGTCGCCCGCCATCAACATTAATTGCCTGACCGGTAATGTTATGAGCATCATCTGAGGCTAGAAAAGCTGCTAATTTACCTATATCTTCGGGGGTCTGTTCTTTTTGCATAGGAGTTCCAAATTCCACTACTTTTTCAAAACGTTCTCTTCCAGTGAGGCCCTCCAGGGACTGATTATCTAGAAAATCTGGCCGATCAATAAGGTGCTCAAAAAGAGGAGTCCATAACAAACCAGGACATATCGCATTTACATTCACTTGAAATGGGGCCAGCTGCAAGGCATGTGATTGTGTCCAGCTCACCACTCCGGCCTTCGATGCATTGTAGTGAGGTATCGAAGGGCTGCCCTGACGAGAGGCAATTGAAGCAATATTTATTATTTTGCCTTGCTTTCGCGCTTTCATGCCTTCCTCAACAGCCAAAGAGACATTTACCACCCCTCTAAGATTAATTGCCAACACCGTGTCCCAATCATCATCATTAGGTATTTTTCTTTCCCACCACCCCTGTGCTCCTACTACGCCGGCATTATTAACCACGATATCAATATGGCCCAATTGATTCGACAGGTCTGAAATCAAAGTTTGAACTGATTCTTTATTGGTTACATCCAATTGCGCTGATTGTGATAACCCGCCGGCTTTGATTATTTCTTCAGATGTAGACTTAGCCCCATCTGCATCTATGTCACTAACCACTACATTGGCACCTTGTTCGGCAAGTACTTTGGATACTCCTCTTCCGATACCAACGGCAGCACCGGTCACTAGAGCATTTTTGTTGCTTAAATCAATCACGTTACATTCTCCATTTTCACACTTGTTCGCATTAACTTACCGACGGCTTATGGTGAATCCATGGTCTAGCTGATTCAAAAGCCGCACTGACTGCTAGAACAGTTTCTTCATCACCATGTTTACCAACAATATGGAGGCCAACGGGCATTCCATCCGAGTCAAAACCGCACGGAATGCTCGCAGCGGTAAAACCGATGGTGTTTATTGGATGGGTAAAAGGAACAAATCCCCATTCAGGGTTTGGATAAGGATCCTCTCCACCTATTTTTTGAGGATATGTATCAGTAGGAAAGGCCGTTGTAGGCATTGTCGGAGATACCAAAACATCAAATTTTTCAAACTCATCTTCAAATTGATGAATCATCTGGTTTCGCCTGCCCAGAGCTTTTATATACTCGGTGGCTGTAACGTCTCTTCCCTGTTCTATAGCCCATTTCCCATACCATGTCAGTGGATCAGCAGGATCATCCAGTAGATGTCCATTAGAGACATAAGCACTTGAGGCAAATATAGCCAGCCAAGGATCAAATGGATTGTCCAATTTCAGACTAGATTGATCGACTGTACACCCTAATTCTGCAAACGCTCCGGCCGCTGTTCTGGTTATTTCTGCTACCTCTGTATCCACGGGTGTATATCCAAAATCAGGGGTCCAACCAATTTTAAATCCGGATACATCTTTCTCAACAGATTTAAGAAAATTGGGAACTCGTGCCCGAAGAGATCCAGCATCCCTTGAATCATAACCTGACAGTACCTGAAGCAATAAAGCGGAATCTCTGACTGTACGTGTTAAGGGTCCTTGCTGGCTGGTGTAATTGGCCGCCGCCGGTGCATTTACC
>RQOP01000011.1 GCA_008373095.1 SAR202 cluster bacterium
TTAATGTTGCCGGTCAATTTGCTTTAATTCCGGGTCTTACCATACCTTCTGACCAACCTTCGAAAGGTGAAATAGCCTCTACCGTGTCTGATGCCTTAAGACAGGGTTGTATAGGGCTGAAAATGTTGGGCGGCTACCATCCGTTTTCGCCTGAAACTACATCGCAAATTGTAAGAGAAGCCAACGCACAAGGGGCTTATATAGCCTTTCATATTGGTTCAAAAGATTCAGGTAGTCACCTAGGTGGCCTTCGGGAAGTTCCGGGAATCGTAGAGAAAGGCCGAATGCACGTATGCCATGTGAACTCTTACTGCCGAGGTGTTGTCAAAGATCCCGTTGACGAGTGCCAAGAGGCAATAAACATTATGAAAACGTTGAAGGGTCAAATAAATACAGAGGTCTATCATGCCGTGGCTAACGGTACCAATGGTGCATGCGACAAATCTGGAAACGTTATAGCGAATGTACCTAGAAATTGTTTAGCAGCGAGAGGTTATGAACCGACTATTGATGGCATGAGAGAGGCAATAAAGGATGGCTATGCTTCGGTAATTGCTGTTAAATCAGGCGCCATATCTTATGTTGATGGTAAAGAAGCATTGGAAATATATAATAAATCCAAGACTATGGTAGGTATGAGTTTCCCTGTAAACCTGCCAGCTTCAGCGTACCATTTAACCACTGCAAAATATGAAAGCGGAGATTTTGTAGTAGACGCAGTTAGTACAGATGGCGGTTCCCATCCGCGCAACGTCGCAATTCAATCTACTATGGCACTGGTTAAATTCGGGGCGTTAAGTCCAAGTGACATGGCGAATAAGTTGTCCTGGACGCCTTCTAGGATGTTGGGTCTTTTGGGTAAAGGACATTTTTCAGAAGGGGCAGACGCGGATATCACAATCATAGATCCAAATTCAGGGAAACCTACTATGTCATTTGTTGATGGATTACCAATAATGATTGACGGGAAGGTTGTTGGGAAGGGAGGAAAAATGCTCGTAACGGCTGCGGCTGAAAAAACTATGTCTGATAGCGGTGTCCCTTTCGAGATTATTGACTTGTCGATGAGTAAGCTTTACAAGGGATTTTAGGAATAAGGAATTAAGTCCCCGTTATTCGGGTGGGTTTTATTGTAACGATTAATCTCGCTTCCTGGTTATTGTGTCCTTGATACGTTGCCTTCCCTGTGTATTTCTCAGACAGCCTGTTTATATGGTCGACAGCACCGGAAGTCGTTATGTTGGTTACTATTCCAGTCACGTTAACAACTCTAGAGTAGGGGTCTTTTGGATCAAACACTGCCACCGCCACACGAGAATCTCTTTTTATGTTACTGGTCTTCAGTCGTCCGGTCGCCGTATTAATCAGTAAATTGACACCATCAGTGTCAATCCAGACTGGACTTATTTGGGGCGATCCATCTTTCATTAAAGTTACAAACTGAGCCACATGGGGCTCCGATATCAATGCTAACTGAGTGGGAGTGAAAGAATGCATTATCCCTTAGCCCGTATTGGTTTTCTGAGACCTTTTCAATTGTCGGTGGCGAGCATTTCCTGAAAGTATTCTTTTCCTGAGCCTTAAATTTTTTGGGGTGATTTCAATTAATTCATCATCAGATATGATGTCTAAAGATTCTTCAAGAGAAAGGATTTGGGGTTTTATCAGTTTAACTGTGATGTCTGCCGTTGAAGACCTCATATTAGTTAATTTCTTTTCCTTGCAAACATTTACAACTAGATCAGATGCCCTCGAATTCAGGCCAACTATCATTCCTTCATAAACTTGTATGCCGCTGTCGATAAGATTCTTGCCACGCTCTTGTGAGTTTATTAGTCCGAATGCCACTGATTCCCCTGCTTCAGAAGCCACAAGAAATCCTTGACTAGATCTTCTGACTTGACCTTCTTTTCTTTTGTATTCCGCGAAACGGCTGGACATAATCCCATCTCCATGTGTGGCGTTCTGGAAAAAAGATCTAAACCCAATAAGACCTCTGGTTGGCACTATGAACTTTAATCTTAAATTGCCGGTACCGTCGTTGATTACGTCCTCTAATATCCCTAAACGCCGGTTCAAATTCTCTGTTAGCACACCGTAGTATTCTTCATTAGTTTCAATGTGTAGTGACTCAAAAGGTTCGTGCACTTTGCCATCGATGGTTTTGAATATTGGCTGAGCCTGTGAGACTTGAAATTCGTAGCCTTCACGCCGCATTGTTTCTGCTAGGACAGAGAGATGCAATTCACCTCTTCCACTAACGTTAAATTCGTCAGTGTTATCAGTTGACTCGACGCGTAAACCTACGTTTGTACGCAATTCGTCGCTAAGCCTTTTTAGGAGCTCTCTTGAAGTATGGTGAGTCCCTTCCTTTCCCATGAATGGGGATGTGTTAACACCGAATGTCATTTTTACAGTTGGTTCGTCAACTTTAATTGGAGGCAACGGCGTGGGATCGATTGGGTCAGAGATAGTATCGCCAATGTTGACGTCAGACAATCCCGTAAGTGCAACAATCTCACCAGTTCCTGCCTTGTCAATTCTGCTTCTTTTCATACCGTCATAAATGAAGGCTGTTTCAACTGTGTGATTGGAGATTTTTCCTTCCAAAGAGATAACAGAAGCTTGAGCTTTGCCAGACACATTTCCCTGAGATATCTTTCCGATCACTATTTGCCCGGCGTAATCATCATGGTCCAAGGCAGTGACCAATATTTTCAGTGGTTTAATGGGGTCTCCCGTAGGTGCAGGTACATTAGCGACAATTGCTTCGATAAGGGGGCTGATGTCTACAGGAGGATCTTCTATGTTTTTAACAGCATAGCCATCCTTGGCAGATGCGAAAAATATTGGATAATCGAGCTGAGATTCTTCGGTGGCTAACTCTAAAAACAAATCGTCAATTTCTTCTTGAACTTCTTGTGGTCTTCGTTCTGATCGGTCTATTTTGTTTATTACCACAATAGGAGTTAACCCATAACTCAAGGCTTGCTGCAGGACATATCTTGTCTGTGGCATTGGGCCGTCAACAGAATCCACCAGCAGGATGCATCCATCGGCCATATTCATGACTCTCTCAACTTCTCCACTGAAGTCAGCGTGTCCTGGTGTATCTATGATATTTATCTTTGTGCCATTAAATATAATAGAGGTGTTTTTGGCCAGGATAGTTATGCCTTTTTCTCTTTCAAGAGGGTTGCTATCCATTATCAATTCACCGGGGTCTTCACGCTCACTGAAAGTGTTGTTTTGTTTTAGTAAAGCGTCCACCAAGGTTGTTTTGCCATGGTCAACATGGGCAATTATGGTGATATTTCTGATTTTTTCGGCTGGTAGCATTGATTTATGTCCTCTCGGAAATTACTTGGATATTAATGATCTCATATACCTAATAAAATTGAGAGCCAATATTGCATAAGATGGGTATCAATTTGAACTCGGCATTTCAGAACGAATTCAGAAGACCCTGAAACTTTGACATCGAAAGTATTCAGAGATGTTGGAAAGGATGAGATTTAGCTACGAATTAATGGAGCCAACGGTCGGGATTGAACCGACGACCTGCTCTTTACGAAAGAGCTGCTCTACCACTGAGCTACGTTGGCATATCATTTGATCGAATATAATTTTATTATATGTTGTCTTTTTGGTTAATAGGAACAATGAGGAGATACTTTGGCCCATCCCTTTATTATCGCCCATAGAGGTTTTTCGGCTGAAAGACCTGAAAACACAATTAGTAGTTTTGACCATGCGATAGATAACGGCTTTAGTTTATTAGAGCTGGACGTCCATCTTTCCGCGGACGGAGTTTTAGTGGTCATGCATGATGAGGAGGTAGACAGGACCACAGATGGAAGTGGTTTTTTGAAATCTATGTCATTCCAAGAAATTAGCAAACTTGACGCGGGGTCTTGGTTTCAAGGGACCGATGAAACTTCCTACCCCAGTCAAAAAGTTCCAAGTCTGGACCAATTCCTCTCAAAGTACAGTAGTAAATCTCACGTGTTTATAGAGATAAAGTCACTAGAAGAAGACTTGGTCACTAAACTTAAAGATCTATTGAATCTTTACGATTTAATCCCCAAGTTTTCAACCGGAAAACTTGATATTCCAGGTGCCTCAATAATTTCCTTCAATCGTACCCAGGTTAGTTTGTCAGCTCGCGCCATGCCTACCATCGGCCACGGTTTGCTGGTAATTAAACCGTCTGGAGATGACATAGATTTTTGTGTGGATAATCAAATAAAAGGTTTGTTTCCCAACATAAATTTTTTGTCTTCAGAATTGATGGATCTGGCTAAATCCAATTCTTTGCATGTAGGAGTGTGGGGAGCCAATTCTGTTAATGATTTAGACCTTGTTTCAGATCACGAAGTGTTGGGGATTACAGTAGATTGGCCCTCACAAGCAAAAAAGTACTTTGAGGACGCCACCTAGAACTATGAGTTAGCTCGCTGTTTTTGATCTTCCTCTTGGGCTACTATCACCCCTTTCTCTACATCTACCCATTTCAGAATACCTGTGCCAGCGATTATTATGGATAAAATTGATGCAACTGCCATCCTGGTGTCAAACATTGCAGTGACAACGACATAAAGCATAGGCCCGAATACTGAAGACGCGCGACTCATAAATCCAAAGAAGGAAAAGAATTCTCCGCTACGGGTTTCAGGCGTAATTTGGGCAAACAAACTTCTGGCTAAAGCCTGACTTCCGCCCATTACAAGTCCTACTGAGATTCCAAGAATTATCCATTGGAGCTCTGCCGTTAATCCTAACGGAATCCAAAGGGAGTTTCGTATTAAGTCAGGCCACCAGTCTAAAGCTCCATCTCCCAGTTTAGATCTGTGATACCTACCGATATTACTAACGCCATCCAGATTACCACCAGATATAGAGATGCTGTACTGAGAATTATCAGAAGTGTCAACCTTTTCCACCAAGGTTTTAGCAGCGGTGATAGAAAGTGATTGCTCTATCTCCAAGTCACCAATTTCAATCCCCCAAGCGGTATCTACTTTAGAGTCGGATAAATCTGGTAATTTTTCAATCAAGTACTTAGATTTTGTTTCGTTATATGTGAGTTGATAGTCGAAATCAGTATGTTTATTTGGTTCTAACGGAATAATTGCAACGCCGAATAGGACTATTACGATCCAACCAGCCAGAGCTATATATAAAGATTTTTTGGTATTCCAGATCGATGCAAGTTTGCTGAATCCCATTGCTGATGGTGCGGCAACAAACTGAATTATTAAAAGGGATAATATTATGAACATTTGATCAATTTTCAAAGCATCAGTTGCAAAGGCAGTAGCGATTCCCATTACCGTTTGAATGCCATCGTTGAAGAGCAGATATGCCGCGAGATAAATGAGGATGACTCTGAACTGCATTAGCTCTCTAAATGTTTTACTTAGCTCTGAAAGAGCAACTCTCGGTGCTCCAGATATTGTGAGGCCCTCAATTTTATTAAAAATTACAGGTTCAGGTATTGCTTTCAAAGCCCAAAGAGACCATCCAAACCACCATAAACCGACTGAAGCTATACATAGCCTCAATATCAAATCAGAGTGATCACTTTGAGAAGTTAGTACCAAGACAACGACGTGACCTAATAGCAGCAGGCCACCCCCGACATAACCAAAGGCATATCCACGACTGCTAACTTCATCTAATAAGTGTCTTGGGGCTATATGAGGAAGAAATGAATTGTAAATTACTAGCCCTCCGGCGAAACCAATATTACCCAATATGAAAGTTCCTAATAGCCAGGCCCACGGATGGGATGTGTATGCGGAGAAAAAACCTAGCACCGCAAACAGCGATCCTGCTATGGTGTAGGCCCATAACAAAGTTTTCTTGATTGGAATCCTATCGGCAATTACCCCTAAGATCGGACTTGAAATCGCCACTACTAAAGTGGAAATTGCTAGCCCTACACTCCAAGATGAGCTTCCCGTGAAATTTATGCCCCATAAAACAGCTTCTTCTCCTAAGGCATCTTTGAACAGCAAAACATAGTAGACTGGGAAAAATGCGGCTAATCCACTTGTAGCATAACCGGAATTCGCCCAGTCATACATACACCAGGCTCTAATTATTTTTCGATCTGATTTAGGCAGGTTGTTCAATTAGGGGTTCTTCAACAAATTTATTACTTAGGGTGGAAAATAGTTCCATACAACGACATACTATATTCACAAAAATTTTATATCTACCCTGTTAACGGAAAACAGGGACAAATGAGGATTCCAAATGCTAGATTACTACAACGTAACTGAACTTCTTTCCACGGAAGATAGACAGATTCAAAATTCGGCTAGGGATTACCTTGATAGTGAAGTAATGCCTGGTGTAAAGGATTGGTGGGAGTCAGGTGAATTTCCCAAGCATTTGGTACCTGAGTTTGGGGAAATGGGATTCTTGGGGTCTAATCTACCTGCGGAGTATGGTTGCCCTGGGGTCAACAACAAATCGTATGGCCTCATCATGTATGAACTCGAAAGAATAGATTCGGGTCTTAGAAGCTTCGCTAGTGTTCAGAGCGCCTTGGTTATGTATCCTATATATCGATACGGCTCTGAAGATCAAAAGAAAAAATATCTACCCGAAATGGCTAAAGGTAATACGATTGGATGTTTCGGACTTACCGAGCATGATGGTGGTTCCGATCCGGGGGCAATGAAGACAAACGCGAAGAAAGATGGTGAATCCTACATACTAAACGGTACGAAAATGTGGATTACCAACGGAAATATTGCGGATGTGGCCTTAGTTTGGGCCAAAGATGAGACAGACACGGTGAGAGGATTTCTAGTTCCTACGGATACACCCGGATTCACTGCAAATAAGATAGAGCACAAGATGAGCATGCGAGCATCAGTGACCAGTGAACTGGTGCTGGAAGACGTCAGAGTGCCTGCTACTAGTATTTTGCCAGAATCTAACGGTCTGTCAGCTCCTCTGTCGTGTTTAACTCAGGCGCGTTACGGTATCGCATGGGGTGCCCTTGGCGCCCTTGAAAGCGTCTATGAAGATGCTCTTAGATTCTCTAAGGCAAGAAGCACTTTCGGGAAGCCAATTGCCTCCAGGCAACTCGTTCAAGACAAATTGGTAGATATGGTTACAGATCATACGCAGGGATTGTTATTGGCCTGGCGGTTGGGGGAAATGAAAGATGCAGGAACGATGGATTACAACCACGTTTCAGTTGCAAAAAGAGAGAATGTTCGCTCTGCTTTGAAAGCAGCTAGGAGCGCACGAGAAGTTCTTGGAGGCAGTGGAATCACACTAGACTACGGTGTCATAAGGCATATGTTGAATCTGGAAACAGTCGATACCTACGAAGGCACGAGGGACGTACACACTCTCATAATTGGCCGACATATAACTGGGGAAAACGCACTGGTTTGATGTAGTTGTTACAAAAGTGAGACTCCAGCAACCCCTAACACTGTTAATAAAGTTCCTGATGCCCTGACAGCCAGAACTCTCCCGTTTAATGGTTCATTTAATAGTTTTAACATTGGTAGGCTGAGGATAAGGCCTATCCCAAAGACAAAGATAGGCCTGCTGGCCATAACCGTCGACACCATGTAAATTTCTCCTGCATATATAGCTAGGAAGAAAAACAAGATTGCGAAGAAAACTAGAAATCCTTCTGTAAACCCGATCAGTACTAAGGATTTCGGTTTCCGGAAAATGGATACAACCCCATTTAGAACTCCTGGCAGCAGTATTAGCGAAAAACATGTAAGTCCTCCAGACACTCCTCGGATCATATACTGTGTCCACATATCGACATCATCTGCAATTATTTTAGCTAGGAATTGACTAAGCCCAAAAAGAGTGCTGGCAAAAAAGAGAAGTAGCATCGCCTTAATATCAGCTCTGGATAGGCTTCCTCCCCCTGAAGGGGAAAGCGATACTAAAGCTGCTCCAAACACCGTTATTAATATACAGATCAAGGAATAAATTGTGACCGCTTCCCCTAGGAAGAAAAATGCCATTATCGCTACAAAAACAGGGTAAGTGGACACCACGGGGGCGACCCGTGATACGTCCTGTGATTCCATTATTTGGAACATAATAACGAGGTACATGCCAGAGGATATGCCAGAAAAGATTACGATGATCACAGTATCTAAGTTCATCCCGGCAAACACGGACATGGGAATGGCTATGAACCCAAGGCAGATTTGTGCTACCCCAACAGTGACTATGAATACCTTAGCGTTATCAACATGCTTTGATATCAGTAATTTGTCTAGTACTGACACAAGTGCAAAGGTAAAGGCACTCGCCAATGAAAACCACATCCATTCCACTGGATTAATGGTGTCCTTGGAATTTAGTTGTGTATCCTAAATGTTTATATCTAAAGTTCAAAAGTTTTGACCCAAATACCAGGGGAATCTGACTCATGCTGCATTTCTTCTCGCATCCTTTCGTTGTCAGGATGGGCTGTTTGTTGTTTTCGCCACTCCTCAGTCTGCGAAGCGTTGACCGATTCTAATTCATAAAATGTCATGTATTTGGGTGAACCTTCTACCACTTTATAGCGGCGTCCTCGGATTACACCATTAACCGTTTCGTAATTCGGGACGTAAATTTTGTTGTACCAATTGTTCCATTCATTTTCTGTGTTGCTAGGAATATTCATTCGCCCAACTTGTAAAGCTGGTGCCATAGGGCTTAAAGCTATTTCCTCTGTCAGCTCTGTTGGGAATATCATTTCATATACGTTTCTGATGTATTTGGTTCCTATAACGTCCGGTGACATTCGTTTTGACCATTCGGTTGGATTACTTTTCAGTGCGGCATATTCTGGGGATTGCATAACAGAAGAGTGTTCTAATTCATATACCGCTAAATGTTTCGGGCCACTTTTCACAGCTTCGTAGCGAGCCGCACTTAAAACCCCCGGAACTGACAATCTTTCCGCTATGTGTTCTTGGTTATACCACTCATTGAATTCTTCTTCGTGCTCTTCGGATACTTCACTCCAGACAGCGAGCATCCCGGTTCCTTTTAATTTGGCCATGGTTACCTCAATTCATAGTCGGTTGATTCGGGCAATATAACATACAGGTTTAGGAAAATAATTTTTTATAGTGCTGGTGCCAGTCACTGGTGAAGATGTTTTGCGGGTCCCATTTATCCTTGGCTTGGAGGAAATCTTCAAATTCTGGGTAGCCCGTTTCAACCTGTTCTTTGGATGCCCATCTGTGATACGTGAGATAAAAGTTGCCGTTGTTTGATAAGGCCTCGTCTATAAGGGCCTGAAATTGTTCTTTGGCCTTGATCAGCCCTTCCTTATTATGTTCAATTAGAAGGTTGAAAATGATACATACATAATCCTTTTTGGCCCATCTTAGAAAAGATTCTGATTCTTTCTCAATTAATCTCACTGTGCCGTATATAAGGTTTGCATCGTTTGATGATAGAACCTTTTTTATGGATCGCATGAACTGCACAAAATTGTCTTTAGGAACATATAACTCAGTTATCATCAGAGTTTTATAGACGTCCCAGCTTAGAAATTTATTTAGCATGTCCCCGGCGTCTGGTAAATATGGACTAAATTGATGTTCATCGGACCAGTATTGCTGTCCATTTGTTTGAAGATAATGCTTGAGGTATTCCGTATAAGCTTTACCTTTGTCAGTGTGAGCAAGAAGATATAGATGTTTCCAATCACCCGTCGATAATCCAACACTTTCCTTAGTTGCTATATTGGCATTTTCTGTTGGTGAATACACCGATACGATTCCCTTGGATAAGAAATCATTAGACCTTTCGTCCGTCATGTATTGGAAATCTCCAAACTCTGCTCCTTCAGTTATTTTGCTTTCTAGAAAAGGGAGGACTTCTTCAATGGAAATTTCTGCAACTTCTCTTACAAGGCGCTGTCTTTCGGTTAGCTTTAATTGGATTGAATCGATAAATCCAAATAATCCGTAACCGCCTATAGCGAGACTGAATAATTCAGAATTATTGTTTCTGTCACAATGAAAATGCTTGCCGTCAGGGGTGGTGATATCAAATGAAATCACGTCATCCACGATTGGTTTTCTACATAAAACTCTCCCGTGAATGTTTGAAGAAATAGCTCCTCCTAAAGATAGCTCATCTGCTCCTGTTTGTTTTTGTATTATTGAGAGGGGTGTTTGTTCGGATTTCTGGATAGCAGCAAGCCGCTCAGTCAGCATTGACCAGGTGACTCCTGATCCCACCTGTACGGTTTTAGAAATAGGATGCAAGTTTTGGATTTTCTGGAAGTATTCGTTACTTATGACCATTCCATCTGTGATAAATTGCTGACCTCCCATTGAGTGGAGTTTTCCAGATGGACATATTTTGTTTCCATTTTTTGACTGGTTACTGATTAGCTGGCCCAATTTCTCAATTGAATCCGGCTTTTCGTAGGCTGCAATATTCGTTTTATTTATTTTGGATTGGACATCATTCAATATCATTAATTATCTGGACCCTCCTAATAATTTGTATCACTCTTATCTATTCGGAAATAGCATTAAATTACCGTCTTGTGGGTCCAGTTCAGTAGAATTACCCATCGAGGTCATTAACCCAAGAAACTTCAAATTAATTGTTAATGTTTTGCGATATGAACGTACCGATCGAGGATTCAACAACCTCTTTGTCAGTGTTCCAAGCGGCAGCATGTAGTGCATTTTCGAGACGAAGGTATGTGACTATGTCGGGTCTTTGGGTGGCAAGTTGATCGCTCAAGGATACAGGTACTGTCTCATCTGCTTGGCTGTGTATCAATAGCATCGGGGTAGATAATTCTTCAGTTCTTTTTAGGTAGTTCAAATCTTCCCACCTCAAACCAACCATACGTGACACCAATTTTTTTACAGGATATTCGGCACCACGCGGTAACAAAGGAATTTCCGCCGCTTTCATTTCAATAATCTTGTTAAGATCCAAGGCAGGAGATTCCAATATTGCTCCACTTATAATTGATGCTGTTGGTGACTCTAGCAAATATTTCATTAGTATTGCGCCGCCCATGCTATGTCCCATTAAGAATATTTTCTCAGCTCCATTTGCCTTACAAAAATTTACCGCGCTCTCTAAATCAGGCCATTCGGTTAGGCCAAACATATGATAGCCACCCTTGTCGATAGGTGCATTTTCATCGTTTCTATAATCAGACAAGAGAACATTCAGGCCACATTTTTGGAAAGTCGGCACGAACCTCATGGTTTCAGTTCTATATGATCTGTGTCCATGAATTCCAATAATCCAGTGATTAGTATCTTCAGGAATATGCCATCCTGTAAGGGTTCCAAGTTCTGATTCAAATGAAACATCATGGTAATTGAGATCAAGATTGGCTTTGGGGTTTTCTTCATGAACAAAAAGACTTGTCCTGACCCAAGCTCCTTTTTCTAAAAAGCCATTGCGGGAAAGTATTTGCCTGGTAATAATGCCGTCTTCTATGGTGTATGGTCCCGACAATGCGAGTGAACCTGTCCGACCGACAAGCCCGATATTGTCTAGTTGGCCATTCGAGATATCTTTCCCTCGGGGCCGGAAAGACACCTTCTCTTCATCAACTGATATCACAGAAGAAAAGTATTCAAGTTTTTGCCAAAATATTTTGAACCCTTGTCTTCTTGTTTCAATTGCGTAATAAACAATGATAAAAACAACAATGGCTGCCAAGACTGCGGATATTGATGAAAGAACTATAGCGATCATGGTGATTAATATTCTTACGAATAATTTGAATGGTTTGCTTCAGATTTTACTATCTAAAGGCACTGGTTTGTAGTCTATTTATTTAACATGTTAACCTTCGAATCTTGAAATTCAACAGGTGGATGATAAATGCCAACTCGAATGACAAACATTAACCGAGCCAAACAGGAAACTGTTGAAGTCGTGTGCGTGGGTATGCTGACTCCTGCGGAGGTTTATGTGGTTGAGAATATCCCAGACTGGAACACCGGGGCCAAATGGAATTATAGGGCCGACTTTATATCAGACGATGCCTCTATAGTCGCCTGTTGCGTCAAAAAATGGGGTTTGGGCAGTGGGCTGGTGTGCAATAAGTTGGGAGATGATGTGGCCGGAAACAATGTTTTCGACGAGTTAGAGTCGATGGGTGTTATGGGCCGATTTATAAAAGATAAAAACTTGAGAACTCCTTATGAGATTGTCATATCAGATTCTAAAGGAGGGCGTACATATTTCTGGGACAGGAGAGAAGATCTGCTAAAGACTCTTCAGGAAGCTGACACGGCCATTATGAAAAATGCTAAATGTGTTTATGCAGATTGGTACGATTATCCATACAATTTGCCGGCTATTAAGGAAGCAGTGAATCAGGGGTTGCCTGTCCTTATTAATATAGAAGATCAATATTTGAATTCTCATTCAATTTCAGAGCTGGTTGCCCTAGCCACTTGGGTCCAGTGCACTCCAGATCAGACCACTAACACCCATAAAAAGTATGAAACCTGTGAGAAGTTACTTGGCCAAGGTGTGGAAGGAGTTATTTTCACAGGATCTGAAGATGGGTGTTTATGGAAATCCAATTTAGACTCATTTTCTGTACAGGCCCCATCAATTGATTTGATAGATGCCAATGGAGCAGGCGCAGTTTTATCAGCTGGTTTTCTTTTTGGGCATAGCCAAGGGTGGGATATGGAATCTTCATGCAGGTTCGCTGTGGCGGCGGCCTCCAAGCAGTGTGAGCTGGTTTCCCCATCGGCCCTTCCTTTAGAGGCACTGCACGAGGTTGCAAAAGACCTTGTGGTTAGTAGGTGCTGATTTTGCTTTAGGTCGAAATCCTATGCGTTATTTTCGATCGTCTGAGGAATACCTGATTGGTAAATTTTGCGCATCGAAATTACAAACCAACTGATAAAAACGGAGACTATAAATAGAATCCCTCCTATGGTTAGCATGGTATCTGCCGGTAGAAGAACCCTCAATCCATTCAAAAGGTCAATCCTCAGGAAAGATAAATCTGACATGGCTCCGTTTGCTAGGTTCATCGAAGCCATGATTCCTCCGATATGAACCGAATATACAGCTCCAACACGTCCTCTAACGGAATCATCTGTCACTATTTGAATCATGGTATGAGTTAGGGTCATGTACCCAGCCTGGGATGCTCCCATTAATGCTGCGCTTCCGATTGCGAAGTATATGTTTGGTGAAAAAGCCAGGAGGATCGGCGCAAGTCCGCTTACTACCCCCAAGTTTAGGAATAATTTACCTTTGGTTGTTTCACTAGTTACCCCAGACAGCCATATTAAGCTGATGAGTGCCCCTCCTCCAATAGACATCATCATAAGGCTGAAGTCGCCCCCTCCTGTTGCATTGAATCTTTCTACTGACAGGACTGGTAGGACAGCTTCGAATGACATTGTGAAGCCACAGTGGAAAAATGCCATGAGCACAATCAATTTAAGAATAGGATGCTTGTAAACATATGGGATGCCTTGCCCGAAATTGGAAAAAAATCCCTTGCTCTTATCCATTGAACCAGAACTGGCTGTTCTTATCCGCAAGGCCTGGATAAGGCTGATTACATAGAAAGCCGAACAAGTTAGGAAAGCCCATTCTATTCGGGTTCCTTCGAGCAGCGGCAAGATGGTTAAGGGACCCAGTAGTCTCGACCCATGCATGGTTGCTTGGTTTAAGGCTATGGCATTAAGTAACTTTTCCTTAGGGACAAGGTTGGGCACCAATGCCTGTCCCACAGGCATTTGTGCAGATCGGGCAGCGCCATTTACGAAGGCTAGTACCATAAGATGCCACATTTCTAGGTGGCCAAAAGCCAGCAGGCCTGCAAGAAACAAAGTATGGGCCAAATTGAGTCCGTAGATAGAAGCCATCACCTTTCGCCTCTCGTATCTATCGGCTAAGTACCCTGTAAAAGGTGGAATCACAACTCTGGGAATCATTGCCAAGAAAGTAACAAGCCCGACATATAAGGATGACCCTGACATTTCCCAAACTATCCATCCACGAGCGACAATTAAAGCCCAGGCTGCGGCACTGGCACTCATATTTCCTGTCCACAGAATTCTATAGTCTCTGTATTGGAGCGCGGCTAAAAACCGGCTTTCTAGAATCTTCGTTAACAAAATATTTTGGTGATGAAATCAATGTGTTGCATGAGCGAGTATTATAGGGCCTAAGCTTTTAAATAGACACTGCTTTGTATGGAGGGATTGTGGTTAATGAGACACACCAGATCATTCCAAATAATAAGGAATAAAACGGGATATCCTAGGAGAAAATAATGACTGACACTCCGACTGAAAAAGAAGTCTTATCTTATTTTGACACATTGAGCAATTGGGGTAGATGGGGTGAGGACGACCAAAAGGGCACCTTAAATTTCCTGACAGCAAAGAAAACATTACAGTCCGTTCGGTTAATAAAAGAAGGTTTTACTGTTTCCTGTGCCAGACCTTTGATATTCGAACCTTCTCCCGATGCTGTAGGACCTGCCGTTCATTACATGGTTGAAAGTGGGGAAGGTTGGTCTTCAGGCGATAAAGTCACAAGTAGAGTTAGTCAGGCGGCTACAGATTACATAGGGATGGTTTTTCATGGTTATACGGTAACGCACATTGATAGCTTGGCTCACTTTTTCTGGGAAGGAAAAATGTACAACGGAAGACCTGCGCATTTGGTATCTACAAATTTAGGGGCCACTACAGAATCGGTTGAGCTAGCGGGAGACGGTATCGTTACACGAGGGATTTTAGTAGATGTTCCCAAAATAAGAGGAATTGAATGGCTTGAGAGAGGTGAAGGGGTAATGCCTGAAGATATCCTGAAAGCCGAACAGGAATGTGGATTTGAAATTGCCGAAGGGGATGTACTGTTGATTCGGACCGGGCAATACCATAGAAGAAATGTTGAAGGGCCTGTCGATTTCAGAGAAGAAGGCTCCACCGCATGCCACGCTGCTTGCCTTCCCCTTTTTCATGACCGGAATATTGCAATGTTAGGAACGGATACAGGAAATGACGTAATGCCAGCCCCATATCCAAATGTAATCCAGCCTATTCATCAGGTAGGAATAGTCGCTATGGGGTTGTGGATTTTGGATAATGCCAATTTAGATGATCTAGCTAGAGAGTGCGATATAAGAAAACAATGGGAATTTTCACTAAATATAGGTCCACTCAAATTAACTAATACGACTGGTTCCCCAGTTAATCCGATTGCGATATTTTGATGTATTTGTGACTGATAAATACTTAAAGGATATTTAATTCCTGAAAACTTTTTCAAGAGGTCGCTGGACACTTATTAAAATATTTCATATCCTGTACGCCCTTCGTTGGCGTGTGATGTTGACGAAGTAGTAACGATAGGGGAGAGAAAACTTATGGCAAAATACAAGGTTGTGACACAAAAGCCAGCTGGTGTTACTTTTGATTTGGCGGATGGCCAATATTTGCTGGAGAGAGAATCACTTGATTCCATTGACGCAGAAATAGTAGAGATTGATGCTGCTTCGGAGGATGAGTTTATAGCGTCTGCCAAAGACGCAGATGCCGTCATTGCTAGGGGCCGTCCAATAACCAAGAAAATTATCGATGCATTGGACAACTGCAAGGTTATTTCACTTGGTAGTGTTGGGGCCGATACGGTAGACGTAAACGCAGCAACAGCTAAAGGTATTCCAGTGACGAATGTTCCGGATACTTTTATTGAGGAGGTAGCGGACCATACCTTGATGCTGCTGCTTGCTTCATTTCGAAGGCTAAATGTTATGGATCAAATGGTGCGAGAGAATAGATGGTCTGAGGGTCGTCCACTTCTTTCAGAATTTCCCCGATTATGGGGACAAACATTAGGTCTTATTTCCTTCGGGCATGTGGCCAAGGCGGTTTCAATTAGGGCAAAGGCTTTTGGGTTGAGACTGATTGCATATGATCCTTACATAGAGGAATTATCGATGACGGAATATGGAGTACAACCGATTAGTACTCTTGAAGAGATGCTGAGTATGTCGGACATTGTGTCTATGCATGCTCCTTCAACTGCGGATGCCTTTCATTTGATGAGTGAACCTCAGTTTAAGGCTATGAAACCCACTGCTTTGTTCATCAACAATGGAAGAGGCCCCACGGTAGACGAGGAGGCTTTGATAAAGGCACTTGAGCAAAAATGGATAGCTGGCGCTGGCCTAGATGTGTTTGAACAGGAACCACCAGATCCTGAAAACCCATTGCTCCATATGGAAAATGTTATATCGACACCCCATGTGGCGTCCGCTTCCCAGAGGATGGCACCTGAGACTAGGAGACGAGTAGGTAAGGAACTTTCTTTGGTTCTGACAGGACGATGGCCGAGAAGCTGTGTGAACCCAGCTGTACTGGCAGACTCCGGACTTAAGAGATGGCAACCCTATTCAATGGGCAGGGGTCCAGGTTCGGGCTGATATAAGTCAGCTAATTAATAATAAAAAAGGGTGGCTATGTCACCCTTTTTTATTATCTCTATGAATAGGTACAGTGGCCGTAATGGTGAGTAAGATCGCTATGATGGCGACTACAGCAAGAGTGTAGAACGCGTAGTTGTAACTTCCTGTGAGATCAAAAATTATTCCAGAAAGCAAAGCTCCAATTGCCTGACTGAAGGATACGAATGGTTCGGTGAATCCTCTTATAGTCCCTAGGGATCCTCGACCGAAATAATCTGCCATAGCTACTGATGGCACAACCAGCATTCCCCCAAGGGCGGTACCAAATAATGAGGCATATATCCACGCTTCTGTGACACTGTCAGCGGTACTAAACAAAATAGCACACACGCTCATTAAGGCAGCGACCATTGCATAGCAATACCTTGCCTTTATTTTTTCTATCGCCCAACCCCAACCTAGGCCTCCAAGTCCGGTAAATATGGCATTCAGGCTGACTGCCGCCGCAGCTTGATTAGAAGTTAAACCTGCATCTTGGAAAAAAGCTGCCATATGAGTATTGGTTCCAGAATGGATTATGAAAAGCAAACCTCCAGCTATTGCCAACTGCCATAAAGCCACAGTTTTTAAAGCTTCCTTTAACGTCCAGTTAACTTCTTCCTTCTCAGCGGCAGGTTTAACAGTTTCATTTTCTAGGAGGGACTCATTTTCCCCATCTGGTAACAATCCCACAGATTCTGGTGTTTCTGCTAAAAATAGAAACACTGGAAGTAAGGCTATAACCCATACACCGACACCCAAGAGATGCCAGGCCACTTGCCAGCCGTATATTCCTATCAAAATGGAAGCCATTAAGGGAAAGCCAGTCATCCCTATAGAATGGCAAAATGTAAGTATGCCGTTTGCCCGTCCACGTTTCTTTATGAACCATCTGGAAACCACCACAGATGAACCAATTTGCACGGGACTGCTGAAAATGATTCTGCCGATTCCGTAGGTAATATAGAAAGCTATGGGGACAGTAGCCCATCCAGTTAAGAATGTAGATACACCTAATATCATGATGCTAGATGTGAGTACCGTTCTGGCTCCATATCTGTCAATCAACCAGCCAATAGCCGGGGATATGAATGTGGAGGCTAGACCGCCCACGCTTACCGCTCCAGCTAACACAGTGCGGCTCCAACCTAGATCTTCAGCCATTGGATACATGAATACTGCAAGGGTCAAGCTGGCGGCGGCATTTCTGACAATTTGAGTTGATCCAGATGTGCCTAAAATAAGCCAGCCATAAAAGAATGGCGTGCGTTTTGAGAGAAATTTAGCTAGATTCAAGGAAGATCCTCTGGGATTCAAAATGTGGTATTCCGCAGGGATGCTACCACGTAGAAGTTGGTGCTTCAAACATTATAAATGTTGTATTGTTAATATTGCTTCCACAATGCTAAAATTTTTCTTTGTTTGAGCAATATAAAATGAGTCGAATCTTTAAGTAAGCAAAATTTAAATTCACTCTAAAAACATTATGAGGAGTCTTATTAGTTGTGCCTGAGATAAAAGTTGCAATAATCGGAGTAGGTAATTGTGCTTCTTCCTTGATACAGGGAGTGGCTAAATATGCTGATGTAGGCCCAAGTGATACTGTTCCAGGCCTGATGCACCCTGTTCTCGGAGAATACGGTATAGGGGACATAAAGGTGGTCGCGGCGTTTGATGTTGATGCTGATAAAGTTGGTAAAGATCTATCAGAAGCCATCTTTGCTGGGCCGAATAACACAGTGAAATTTCAAGATGTAGAAGAAACTGGAGTGATAGTTCAGCGAGGGATGACACACGATGGTATAGGCCGCTATACCTCAGAGGTTATAACGAAGGCTGAGGGAGGAACTGACGATGTCGCCGCCATTCTGAAGGAACGTGAGGTTGATGTCGTAATTAATTATCTCCCAGTTGGTTCTGAAGAAGCTACAAAGTGGTATGTTGAACAAGTCTTGCAAGCTGGTTGCGGTTTTATAAATTGCATACCTGTTTTCATCGCTAGTGGAGAGAATGATTATTGGCAAAATAGATTCAGAGAAGCTGGAGCACCAATCATTGGGGATGATATTAAATCTCAGGTAGGTGCAACCATCACGCACCGCGTGCTAACAAGACTATTTATGGACAGAGGGGTAGAACTCCAAAGAACATATCAGTTGAATTTTGGTGGTAATACCGATTTTATGAATATGCTTGATCGAGATCGACTTGATTCGAAAAAGATTTCTAAAACTCAGTCAGTTACATCTCAAGTTGATGAATTTATTCCGGACCGGGATGTTCATGTCGGCCCGAGTGATTACGTACCCTGGCTTACGGATCGTAAATGGTGCTATATCAGGATGGAAGGTAAAACTTTCGGGGATGTGCCTCTAAACATGGAGCTTAAATTAGAGGTTTGGGACAGCCCTAACTCGGCGGGTGTGGTTATAGATGCTGTAAGGTGTGCCAAAATAGCAAAAGATAGAGGGATTAGTGGTCCTATCACTGCTCCATCATCATATTTCATGAAATCCCCGCTTATTCAATACACCGATGATGAAGCCAGACAGCTAGTTGAAGATTTTATAGCTGGAGAAGAATCAGCACAGGGTTGATATAACAGGGTCGTGATTATTTAACAGAAGAGGTGATATGAAAAGACCTCTGAAGGTTGCCTTAGTTTGCCCCTATGATGTCGCTTTTCCTGGTGGCGTGAGTGCCCATGTTCAGAATTTAAGCGCTAATTTAGAAAACAATGGGGTTGTTACTAGTATTATTGCCCCGGCCTCTGCTGGGTATGATAATTCGATTCCCAATCTAATCCAGATGGGCTCCTCAGTAACAATACCAACAGGCGGCTCCTTGGCGAGGATCTCTTTCTCGGTTTGGCTTGCCGAACATCTCAGGAATCTAATAAGACAGGGAAGATATGATGTCGTGCATTTGCATGAACCATTTGCCGGAGCATTAACTCTTAGCATCCTCTCTAAAAGTCTCGAGAATGGTCCGATTAAGATCGGAACATTTCATTCATTTGAAGGTTCTAATCTTTATAAAATAGTGCCCGATTGGTTGTTACAAAAATATTTTCGTAGGTTAGATGGAAGAATTGCGGTTTCAGAGCCCGCCAAATCCTATGTTCAAAAATATTTGCCATCCAAATATGAAGTGATTCCCAACGGTATAGATGTAAATGAAATCCATTCAGTCAAACCGTATGAACAATTGTTAGATGGCAAGGTAAATATTTTGTTCCTTGGTAGACTCGAGAAAAGGAAAGGTTTGAGATACTTGTTATCGTCTTTTTGTGATCTGAAATGGAAATTTCCGCATATTAGACTCATCGTCGTAGGGACAGGTGAAATGGATTCAGAATCTCAGAGAATTTTGGGAGAGAGAAATCCAGATGATGTACTTTTTGTGGGCTCAGTCACCCATGAACAAAAGCTTAGATATTTAAAAACAGCTGACATTTTTTGTTCGCCGGCGACGGGCCAAGAAAGCTTTGGTATTGTACTTCTTGAGGCCATGTCAGCAGGCTTACCAATCGTGGCCTCCCGAATAGATGGATATGCATCTCTTCTCGGTGAAGAGGAGGCTTTTTTATTTAGAGCTGGTGATTCTATTGATCTTTCTGAAAAATTGGCTATCTTAATTGGCGATAAACAAATGAGGAACCAAATGGGTAGGCATGGCCGAAAAAAATCGGAACTGTTTGATTGGTCTGTGGTGACTGAAAGGATTCTGAATTATTAT
>RQOP01000012.1 GCA_008373095.1 SAR202 cluster bacterium
TACTCGAAAATGGAAAGGAGTATGGGGAGGTTGGTACCTATGACCAAATTAAAGGAACAGTTTATTTTGAGGTAGATCCATTATCAAAGCACAACGAGAGGATAGTGGACATCCAATTAGCCCCTCGAAATACCGATGGAAAAGTTGAGTTTTCTGCGGATTTTGTGATGTTGACACCGTCCAATTCTAATAAGGGAAATAGGACGATGTTTTTGGATGTCGTGAATCGAGGTAATAAAACGGTACTATACGGTTTTAATAGTGCGGATAGGCCTCCTGACCCTACTTCACCCATTGAATCTGGTAATGGGTTTTTAATGAGGGAAGGCTATACGGTAATGTTTTGTGGATGGCAGGCGGACGTGCCAGACATTCCAGGATTGATAGGCCTTTCAGTGCCGGAGGCATATCTAGATGGAGAACAGCTAAGCGGAAAAGTTATGAACCAGTATCAAGCAAATGTTGATACTTCCGTGTTTCCTCTGGCCGATAGATATCATTTGAAAAATTCTGCCGTTGATGAGAGCGAACTTGAAGCACAGTTAATGGTTCAGGATCAGCCAAATGGGACGCCTGAATTTATTGAAAGAGAGAAGTGGTCCCTTGTTCGAGTCGAGGATTCTGAAATTGAGCCAGATGCCTCTCACGTGCATCTTCAGGGGGGATTTGAATTAGGTCGTATATATAAATTGGTATATACGGCGAAAGGAAGTCGTCTTGTTGGTCTCGGGTTCGCCGCAGTCAGAGATATTTGCTCCTTTATTAAATATGCTTCGGAGGAAGATGGGAACTTACTCGAAGGGAACATAGACCATGCAATATCTTATGGAGTATCTCAGACTGGTAGATTTCTCAGACAATACATACACACCGGAATGAATCTTGATGAATCATCTCGACCAGCCATGGATGGGATAATCGCCCACGTTGGCGGTGGGATGCGCGGAGAATTTAATCTACGCTTTGGACAACCTTCCAAGGACGTTTGTTACATTATTCCAGAGCTTTTTCCTTTTACCGACACCAAACAGAAAGATGGAGTGACTGGAAGAGAAGGTGCTTTGCTTGATCGGATGATTGAACAAGAAAATGTTCCCAAAATAATGTTTACAAATAGTTCAGCTGAGTATTGGCGAGGAGATGCTGCTTTAATTCACACTAATATTGATGAAATCAGTGATGCTCCGGAACATAAAAATGTGAGGAGGTATCATTTTGCAGGTACCCAGCATGGTTCAGGGAAATACCCACTAGAGACGGTTAGAGACTCAGATTCCGTCAGGGGGAATCTCCCTTTTAATGGAGTCAACTACACTCCTATATTGAGAGGATGTTTATCCAGTATGAATGATTGGGTTAAAGAGAAAAATGATCCCCCTCCAAGTAATCACCCTAGGCAGGACGACGGAACTGCGATTGAAACAAAAGATGTGATAGGGAAATTTGCAGAAATTCCTGGGGTAAGACTTCCAGATCGAGTATTGAATCCGATGAGACTTGATTATGGAAATGAACAGCATTTGGGTAGGACAATTAAACTGCCTCCCGATCAAGGTGAAACATATCCGGCATTCGTTTCTGATGTCGACGAGACCTTGAATGAAATATCCGGTATCCGCCTTCCTGATGTTAGTGTCCCTGTCACCACTAATACGGGGTGGAATACGAGGCATCCGTTAATTGGGAATGAAGGTCTTCTTATCGGTATAACGGGTGGATTGGCTGGATGGACTGTACCGCTCCCTGCAACAGATTCTGAAAAGGAAAAGAAAGGAGACCCAAGGCCTTCCATTGAGAGTCTCTACGACAGCAAAGAGACTTATATACGCAAAGTACAAGAGTCGACTCGAGCATTAATTGAGCAAAGATATATTCTAGAAGAAGATTTTGAAAATATTGTTGATATCTGTGAACAAAAGTACGATGAATATAGTACCGGTAAATAAAAAAACACCTGGAAAATTTAAATGCAGATAGTTCAAACGAGTGATAATTGGCTTTCAAAGGAAGCAATTTTCAAACATTTAGATGAGTTGGCTGAAAATACCTACACGGATCGTACTGTCTATCTCGCGGCTAATTTTAGGGAAAATAACTCTGTAACGCCTAAGATTGCTGGACCAGTCATAGAGGCTGTTGTAAATGAGGTAGGCTCCAGTGACACAGGTATGGTTTTGTTCAGACGAGAAGAGGAATTGACGGTAATTGAGCCCCCACTTCCTTTTACAATGGATGCAATTATGCAAGATCAGGACACCTTACTTTTGGAGGATGTATTTGAAGTGCCCAAAACGGTAGCGGTTATTTTAGTGAGGTTGGGACGATATGCAGTTGCTTTGATGGAAGGGCAGGAGTTAATCGATACAAAGACGGAAGGCCGTCAAATGAAAAATCGGCATAAGGCTGGAGGTTCTTCCCAGAGAAGATTTGAAAGAAGTCGGGAAAGATTGATTCGGGAGTTGTATGACAAGGTCTGTGAAGTGTCCAGGCGAATATTAGAACCCAAAATTCAGGATATAGATTATCTTTTCCTTGGAGGAGAAAAGCACACACTAAATGGCTTTAAAAAAAGGTGTGGATTTATTGAAAAATTTGACGGAAAAGTTATGTCTAGGTTGATTAATGTAGATGAGCCCAATAGTGAAGCATTGAAATTGTTGAGCGGGGAAATTTACAAAAGTAGAGTTAGGGTATTCAAAACAGTTAGATGAACCGGGCCGACTGTTATTTACTGTGAGGTATACCCCCCGTCAATAACGAGAGATGATCCCGTAATAAACGATGCCTCATCGGAAGCGAGAAATAAGGCAGCGTTTGCTATTTCTTCTGGTCTTCCAAGACGTCCCATTGGATGTAAATCTTTCAGTTGTTGATAAATTGGTTCATTGCTAGTCAGAGATTCGGTAAGGTTGGTTTCAACATATCCAGGGCAAAGACAGTTAACTCTTATATTTTTCGATGCCATATCATTAGCCAAGGTTTTAGTAAATTGAATTACCCCACCTTTGGATGGCGGATATGCATTAAACCCACCTCCAATACCGACCGGATATCCAACTAGACCGTTTATAGAGGCCAAATTTACAATAGAACCGCTTCCATTTCGTTCCATCTCGGGTACTGCATGTTTGGAAACCAAATAGGTTCCTTTTAAGTTTACCTCTATTACTCTGTCCCATATTTTTTCAGGATCTTCTTCTTCCTCGTATGCGTTCCTACTACTTATACCAGCACTATTTACCAAAATATCAAGTTTTCCATATGCTTCCTTGGTTTTGTTTACCATCTCAGCAGCATCACCTGTCTTGGTCACGTCACCCGATATTTGCAAAATCTTGTTGTTTTCCGATGAGGTTGTTTTAGGTACTGTTATATCGGCTGCGACAACATTGGCCCCCTCTTCCAGAAACTTTTCTACACAAGCCTCTCCGATACCGGATTTTGCACCTGTTATAAGAGCTACTTTTCCAGATAATCTTCCGGTATTTTTATTTGCACACATATCCACTTCCCTATGCTACTTTTTGACTACATTAACATGCATTCACTTTTAAGTTAATTTGTTACTGAAAAATAAGGCTGTTAGAATCTTGTCATAATTAGAAATATCGTCACTAGGAGAAAAAAATGCCTGAATTTAAGAATCACGTATTGGTCTGCGATGTTGAGAGAGACGATGGAATTCATTGTGGAAACAAAGGTGGCGCGGAAGTAAAACAAAAAGTTGTTGAAATGTTGTCTAAGTACGGTCTGCGTAGCAGTGTTTATGTTTCTAGTGTTGGGTGTACGAGTCAACATAGGAAATGTGAAACAGATCAGTGCAGCATGATTGTTTACGGGCCGGGAAACGAAGGCACTTGGTATATTGCAAATCCTGAGGACGTGGAGACCATTGTGAAAGAGCATCTTGTTGATGGGAATACGGTAGACTCCCTGGTGAATGATGGTATGAAGATTAATTTAGATTCATGATTTGAATAACTAGGAATTTGATCTAATTATTTTATAGCTATTTTCACTATAAAAGACTGCTTTGCCTTCACCCAGAATTTCGACTTCGCCACGCTGAAAAAAAATACCAGTGGCGGAGTCAATACCTATTATTTTTGTTCCCATTGCCAGTTCTGCTTGAATTTCAGATAAAACTCTATCTGGATCACTTTTTTCGTGGTGGGGTAGTATGGCAGTATTCGGAATCAAGCCAGTGCCGGGCATCCAATTCCTGTATCTCATCCTGCTACCTAATATCATTGCCCCGGCACTTGACCCTACCAAAAATGTACCTTTGGATACTGAAGAAACTACATCCTTCATGAATTTTGTTTTATTCAAAGTGTTTAGTAGGTACTCGGGATCTCCACCAGCAAAGTAAATGAGATCCATTTCAGAGATTTTTTTGAGATGGCTATTTTTCTGTGCTTCTTCCCTGTTAAGAACCATTATTGATTCTGCATTTGCTCCAAGATCGTTGAAGTACCTGACGCCATTGTCTGCAGCCTTTTGAGGTTGGTGATTTGCGGCGGCGGTAGGAATAATTGCAACTCTAGGGTTTGGTTTATCCAGCTTATCAAGAAGGTAGGTGTCCATTGAGACGCATCCTTCTCTGAATTCATCGCCCCCTACAAGGATGACGTTGTCCATGTGTTTAACAGCCAGTCAGCTAATCAGATATTTCTGCAATCATCTCGATTTCTATTGGCATTCCTCCGGGTAGCGTGGCTACCCCAACCGCTGACCTAGCATGGCGACCTTTATCACCAAAAATTTCAACTAGAAGGTCAGAACACCCATTTGTGACGGCCGGAGGTTCGGTGAAATCAGGCACTGAATTTACCATCGAAAGGAGTTTCACAATTTGGTTCACTCTGTCTAATTCGCCTAAATATCCTTTGAGCCGAGCGACAAGATTGACAGCGGTAAGTCTGGCGGCATCATATCCTTCTTCTACCCCTAGAGTACCTCCCAGTTTTCCTTTATATTCACTTCCGTCTGCTTTTGGTGCCGGTCCAACCCCTGACAGATAAATTAGGTTTCCCGTTCTCACAACGGGCACATAATTTGCCATAGGAGCCGGTGAATCTGGTAATTCAATTCCTAATTCCTTGATTCTATTTTCTATTGTTCCCATTAGGTTCTCCTAGTTGGACTTTTTTTGTTGTTGCTAATATGGTTCGCTTGTATTTAGTACATATAGCCACAGAGCATAATATCAGAGAGGGTTGAAATGAGCCTAACAGAAGATCATGTCAGATTGAAGGCAGTTAACCATGTGACTTATAACGTCGTGGATAAAGAGAAAGCAACAAAGTTTTGGATAGATGTTCTTGGAGTCAAACAAATACCTAAGCAGGTTGATGCTGAACATATCATTTGGCTGCAACTACCAAGTGGGGCCATGGTTCACATTGTGGAAACTCCAGATGGACCTTCGACTCCGTCGCACCATGGGGCTTTTGAAGTAGACGATATAGAGGCTGCGGCTGATCAAGTTCATAAAAAAGGGATTGAGACCACTGATATCACAACCCGAAATGATGGCCAGAGAGTTTTTTTTCTGAACGACCCAGAAGGTAACCGAATTGAAATTTGTACCAAGTCAGGATTTGGAGTTTTGGTTTAATTCCTAATCAATTGTTAGTAGACGAGCTGGAGTATCTTTGGTTATAGCTTGTATTTCGGATTCCTGGAAGTTTTTGTTTCGCATTCTGGGGATGATGTGTTCAGGTATGTAACCGTACCCGTGGCCACCATACCTCACTAGACGGTGTTTGGTGCAAATGTCGTGGGATATGACAATGCGTTCACCCAGACCGATATCTATCATTTGCCTGATGAAATTTAACCTTTCAGCGTCACTAGGCATGTCAAAATCAGAAGGCTGGTAAAAAGAAACTTCGTTTCCAAATAGGTCCCATTCAAGAACACATCCCGTATCAGCCAACTCCTCCAATATATCTATTGAGGATACTGTACGGTCTAAATGACCCATTATTACTCTGGAAAGGTCAGCACCTGAATCTGCGAGTATACTCAATATTTCAATGGGCGCTTTTTCGTCACGGCCGGGATGAATTAGGATTGAAGCTCCAGTTTCTAACTGTGCTCGGGCAGAGGCCTTTAATACTTTTATCTCGTTTGGCATCAGTGGCCAGGTGCAACCGATTTCCCCAATTATTCCAGCTTTAATTCCAGTATTACCTACGCCAATTTGAATATCTTTTGTTATTTCCTGGAAGATATCATTTTCATCTTTTTGATTTATTTGATTGGGCTGAGCTGCATCGACATAGTAGCCGGCCCCCATTACGACATGGACACCAGCACCTCTAGAAATTCTTGCGAGGGCTAAAGGATCCCTGCCGATTCCAATGGTCGTGGCATCAACGATTGCTCCACCTCCATGCCTTTGGTACAGCGTAGCTTCTTCTATTGCTGTGTCTTCATCAAGAACAAGGAGATTGTCTAGATTGCTGTAGCAATATTGTCTTATCCATCCCAGATTCTCCATGGAAACGGGTGCGTGTGCCATTCTTTGTGTTGTTACATCTGGTGTGGGGTTAAACATGACAGAGAAGTCGATAAGCAGATGTTCATGAGTCATTGTTAACCCTAGGTCTTGTGGATCTATCAATCCTAGGACTGTTTGGATTTTGCCTTTCTGGTCTTGCTTACTCATAGTTACTTAATCCATTTTTCTAAAATTTTTGTTGGTTATAGCAAAGCCAATGGTAAATACAGCAAGTAAAATTCCGCTTATCGTCAAAGAATCGCCGGTACCTATTTTTTCCGCTAAAGTGCCAAAGGGAACAGCACTTAACGGCATCATACCAAAGGTCATCATGGCGATGCTCATAGTTCGGCCGCGCATCTCCGGATCTGCCTTGGTTTGCACCATAGTCATGTTCAGTGACATATACATTGAACTGGTTAAACCGATAAATATAAGGAATGGAACTGCTATTGCAAAAGAGGTTAGTTGTGCAAATATAGCCAAGCTGATTCCCCAGGCTAATGAAGCCCCGAGCATGACCATCCCTCGCCTTGGTATGTTTCCTATAGAGGCTAGGAGAAGTGTTCCAATAGTTGCACCGATGCCCATTAGCATTAACAAGATTCCTAAGCCGTCGGATTCTATGGCCAATGCCTCTCTTGCCCACGCTGGGACTAGAGCCATGAATGAGAATCCGAATATTACGGGTATAAATGACATGATGAACAACCCCCTCAGGGAAGGTGTTCTAAATACGTAGCGTAATCCGTCAAGTACATCGCCTCCGACATTCTTTCCAGTTTTGATTTCTCTATCCGGCGCGTAGTGAACCATACCAATTGTGATTGCGGCGAAAGCATAAATCACAGCGATTACAAAAAATACACCTGACGTATCCAATAGCAAAATTAAAAACCCGGCCAAGGCAGGGCCGGCAACTCTGGTTAAATTCATGCTGGAAAAATTAAGAGAAATGGCATTCATCAATTTCGAGTCTGGAACAATGTCAGAAATGATTGCTTGCCGACTTGGCATATTTATGGCCATCAAGGAGCCATTAAAAATTCCAATGATCATGATGTGCCAAAAATTTACTATTCCAATGAAATCGAGAGTTCCTAGGAATAGAGTGAATATACCGCTGCCTATTTGACTGAAAATTATCAATTTTTTTCTTGAAAAACGATCTGCCAAAGCTCCTGCTAATGGTGCTACTACGGTCATGGGCAGAGCGAAGGTTAAAGTGACCAACGTGAGCGCCAATGGAGAATCGTCTGTAACTCTCAAAACTAGCCAACTTCTGGTTATCATTTGCATATTCATTGCCATGAAAGATACAAATGATCCTATCCATACCCACCTGAAATCTCTGTAGGAGAGAGTCTCTAGCATATTTGCGAATTTAAGTTTCGCAGCAGGTCCGGAGTTCGTTTCGACTCCGCTGGCTATATTAGGTTTCTCGGTAGGTTGTGTCATTAAGAGTTACAATGTTCCGAATGGAATGTGTCAGAAGGTATCATTCGCCTTTATACATGTCAATTATTTCATGTATTTTCGTTCTATAATTTCACGATTTTTTCAATCCTTACATAGGGGTTTTATTTTGGTTTCAACATCGTCTCCATCTTTATGGTCGAAAGATTTTGTTTTAAATCTTTTGGTAGCGCATCTACTATTAGCTGGTTTTTTCTCTCTCTTTATGGTGGTTCCTGGTTTCATTGATAAATTGGGAGGTAAAGAATGGGAAATTGGCGTAATTATTGCGACTTTCGGGTTGGCAGGGGTAATTATTCGGCCCATGGCGGGTAAATGGATACTAAAATCTGGCCCAAAGAGAGTAATAATTTGTGGAATCCTAATATTTGTTGGTACTACTGTTCTCTATATACCTCTTCCAAGCGAATGGTGGATCGTTCCGGTTCGTATGGTTCAAGGAGTAGGTCTTGCGATAGCACCGGTAGCCACCAGTACGGTTGTGGCAAATTTAGCACCAGAATCCAGGAGAGGCGAAGGGATGTCTTACATGGGTAACTCAATCTCAATCGCCCAGTTGTATGCGCCGCCGATTGGTTTTTTTATAGCAGATAGTTTTAGCTTCTCTCTTGCTTTTATTGTGGCCTCTGCCGTTGCTTTGGCAGCTTTTTTTGTATGTCTAGCTATGTCTGATTCCAAAACTAGAATGCCGATCGTATCAGAAGAAGAGAATCAAACTTCTGATGCTCCTCTGATCAGTAGGGCGGCTATTTTTCCTACTCTGATTTTCCTCACATATGCCTTTACTATGGCCCCGGTAAGTACATTTCTACCGATGCTGTCCGATGTAAGGGAACTAGGGGTCAACCCGGGGTTCTACTTCACCATATTGTCCGGTATGACCATGTTAACCACATTAATAAGTGGACGTATAGCTGATAGGTTTGGGAGATCTGCAGTAATCGTTCCAGGCCTTATTTTGGTATCTATGGCTATGTTTATGCTCTCGGGAGCCTTCGACTCAAGTTTGTTTTTTGGGGCTGCCTTCCTTCATGGTATTGGTTACGGGCTTATCTACCCGGGAATAAATTCTTTAGTAGTGGACCGTGTCAAACCTAATGAGAGAGGTTCGGCGATAGGAACTTTGCAGCAAGCTTGGGATATAGGGGCCTCAGGAGGTAATTTTATAGTTGGTCCAATAATAGGAGCTTTAGGGGTTGGTTCAGGGTTTGTCATTGTTGGAGCAGGGGCAGCGACGGGAATGATTGGGTTTGTCACTGGAAATCGAAAGTCAAAATCATCTTAATAGACCTGCCGAAAACGACTAAGTACAATGCACAAACAAATTTCGATAGCTGAGTTGAGGTCGAATATCAGCCTTTAGGAGTGAACTAATGAATGGAGAACAATTAAGACAGAAAACTAGTGTCGGAGGTATTGTTTACGGAACCATGATTAGTATGGGTCGTAACCCAAGGTGGACTCAGACGATTTCTGCCTTTGGCTTGGATTACGTGATAATAGATACTGAACATGCACCGAGAAGCCGAGCTGAAGTTGCAGATTTTTTAGCGGCCTTTAATTACAGTGGGGTTGTTCCGATTGTAAGAATCCCGATTCCTGCTTCTCACTACGTCACTATGTACATTGATGCCGGGGCCCAGGGAATCCTCGCTCCTTACTGCGAAACAGTCGATCAGGTAAAAGAAGTCGTAGCTGCTGCAAGATGGAGGCCTCTGAAAGGAGCGTTGGCGGAAAGAGCAGTTGAGACTGGCCAGTTACCAAGCGAAGCTACAAAGTCATATCTTGAGAATCGAAATAAGAACAATGTATGCATCATAGGGATTGAGAGCGTCCCAGGTATCGAAAATTTAGAAAATATACTAAAGGTAGACGGGATTGATGCCATATTTGTCGGCCCTAACGATCTCACAATAACTTTGGGGATACCAGACCAATATGATCATCCCGATTACGAGGCTGCTTTGCGTGAAATCATTTCAAAAAGTCAGGCCGCGGGTAAACCTGTTCTAATTCACCATCAAACAGTTCCATTGACTCAAAAATGGCTTAGAGAGGGTGCGAGGTTTGTTCTTTATTCCAGTGATGCTCGGACTATGCATAACGGTTATCGGGAAGAATTTGGGGAGATCAAATCTGTAGGGCTGGAGCTCGGGGGAGACTCCTCAGATGATATTGGTGAATCAGACGAAGTAATATAGGAGATAACAATAATGAGTTGGGATTTTATAGCTGTACAAGGACCGTTTGGTGGGACCAGTGAAGGTCCTGCTTGGGATGGGGATTCCCTTTTATTCACCCACATTCCTGAAAGCAAGATTTATAAATATGATCCGAATACCAGTACAACTAAGGTATTTCGGGAAAATACTAATTGCGCAAATGGATTAATGTTTGATGGGGATGGAAATCTATATGGGTGTGAAGGTGGAGGACGAAGAGTTGTTAGATATGACGATGAATCCACTGAAGTACTCGCAGATTCCTATGAAGGCAATAAATTGAACGTCCCCAATGATTTGGCAATAGACCCTGAAGGGAGGATTTGGTTTACAGATCCATTTTATGAAGGAGCAGGTGGGCCCTGGAGCGAAGACAGATCTAATAAGGAACTAGATCACGACTCCGTTTATCGGATAGATATGAAGGATGGAAAATCAACTGGTGTGACTAGGGTCACGGAAGACACCACACGGCCAAATGGGCTACTTTTCTCATTGGATTTTAAGACCTTATACGTTGCTCAAAGTGGGCGTTTGCCAGAAGAAAAAAGACAGCTGAGAGCATATCCAGTCAATTCGGATGGTTCCTTGGGGACCCACGAAGTGATACATGATTTTGGGGAGCACAGAGGTATAGATGGTATGGTTCTGGATGTTGAAGGAAATATTGTTGCAACGGCTGGATACAAAGCAGGTGGACCAGGCCCGATGATATATGTTTTCTCAGCCTCAGGAGAGGTATTGGAAACCCATCCCACCCCATTTGATCGTCCTACAAATTGTTCCTTTGGCGGGGAAGATTTATCAACTTTATACGTTACTACCATTGATGGGTTCTTGCTGCGAGCGTTCACGGAAAAGCAGGGTCGCCTTGCTTTCCCAAACTAATTCTTCTGTGAATAAGAAAGGAGTTTGATAACTTGAAAGCCGACGCGATTGTCATAGGTGCCGGGATAGCAGGTTGTTCTGCTGCCCTTCATCTGTCAGAAGCAGGAATAGAAACCTTACTTTTGGAAATGGGTGAAGTATCAGGAGAAGCTTCGGGAGTAAATATGGGAGGTCTTGGAGGAACCGGATGGGGCACATCTCCAGGGTTACAGGAATATCTAACTATGGGTAGCTTAAATATTTTTAAACGACTCCAGATGGAATTAGGTTTCGATTTAGAATTTAGGCAGTCTGGATCTTTTACAGCGATACATAACGAAGACCAATATCTCTATGCTAAAAACCGAGTGCTCGAATCTCAAAAAAACGGTTTTAATCTTCAACTGCTCAGCTCATATGAGGCAAAGGCTATAGAACCTGAATTGAATATCGACTTGCTCGGATATGTTTATTCTCCAACAAGGGGCCAAGCTGACCCTTTGAAAACGACCCGAGCATTCGGACAGGCTGCTTCACAAGCAGGCACAAATATTCAGACAAACACAATGGTTACGGGCCTCAGATCGAACCAAGGGATATGGGAGGTGGAGACAAATAGGGGTGTTTATCAAGGGCAATCCGTTGTGATTGCCGCTGGAGCTTGGTCAAAAAACATTGGCGAAATGGTAGGGGCAAATATTCCGATAGAACCGGTAGTTGGTCAGATGTGGTCCACAGATCCATTGCCGCCACGTGTTTTCAGCACGATATCTTCTTTTGAATCTAGTTTTCATTGGAGTGAGAATCTATATGTGGATGACAAATCTCCACCGGAGTTGACGCATTTTGGAGAAGAAAGAGTAACAAGACATCTTTATGGCAGGCAGCGAAAAAGTGGGGAAATTATCTTTGGCGGAGATCGTAGAAACGCTGGCTTTAATAAGGCCTTAGATGCCTCCGGGTTGGAAGTTAACAAAGGTCATGCCACTGAAGTCCTTCCATTACTGTCTGGACTACCGATTTCAACCACATGGTCGGGATTAATGCCATTTTCAAAGGATGGGAAGCCTGTAATCGGTCGTATACCTGAGAATGATAATTTATATGTGGTAACAGGTTTATGCTCCTCTGGCTTTGGTCGAGGACCAGGCGCCGGAATGTTGGTTGCTGACTTAGTAATTCGATCTGAATCACATCCTGTTTTGGCGGAGTCAGATCCAGCTAGGTTTGATTCCTAGACTGTATAGTCAATACTCAAATATAATTCATATTCAATTTGATAATGTTTAAAACTAAAGAGGTGTTATTCATGGCTAATGAAACCATAAAAATTGGACTTATAGGTGCTGGTGGGAATACAAGGCTTAGGCACATTCCTGGTCTTAATGAGATGGATAACGTTGTAATAGACAGTGTCTGCAATAGAAGTATGGCTTCTGGGCAGAGAGTGGCTGACGAATTTGGCATTGAAAAGGTTTATGACAACTGGGTAGATGTAATGGAAGATCCCGACAACGATGCTGTATGTATCGGTACATGGCCATATATGCATTGCACCTTAGTTTTAGCTGCTTTAGAGAACGGAAAACATGTACAGACTGAGGCTAGGATGGCCACAAATGCTGCAGAGGCACATATTATGCTGGAGGCCTCAAAGAATTTTCCGGATCTCGTCACGCAAATAGTTCCGGCACCACACACATTGAACGTTGATAAAACTATAAAAGGTTTAATTGCCGATGGGTATTTAGGGGATATTTTGTCAGTAGATGCCGCTATAACTCAAGGGGGATTTGTAGATAAAGATAAGCCATATCATTGGCGTCAGAGCCGGGATTTCAGCGGTTACAATATCATGGGCTTAGGAATTTGGTACGAAGCCTTAATGCGATGGATCGGGCCAGCAGCCACAGTTCAGGCTATTACCAGAATAACAGTTCCTCAGAGACCTGATGATAGCGGCAATTTGCAGGTTTTATCTATTCCTGATCATGTAGAAATACTTTGTGAAATGTTTAGTGGTCCTGTCTTGCACGTAAGGTTCAGTGATGTGCTAGGACATGCTCCAGGGAATGGCGTGTGGATTTACGGAACAGAAGGTACATTACATGTGGATGCTTCAAACCAAACAGATATAAAACTGTTCGGTGGTAGAAAATCAGATTCTGGTTTGTCAGAGATATCAATAAAGCCGGAATTGGGAGGAGCATGGAGAGTAGAAGAGGAATTTATCAATGCAATCAGAGGGGTTGAAGAGATAACGCATACATCTTTTCAGGATGGAGTTCGATACATGGAATTTACGGAAGCCGTTACCCGTAGTTCTCAATCCGGAGAGAAAATATATCTTCCGCTTTAGTTATTATTTGGGAGTATTTGAATATGCCGTATAACTATCAGGACCTAGCCTCAACGACACTGCCGCCTGAAATAGAAATGCCTCCAGGTTTAAGAGAGGATGCAAATTATGTATTCTCGGTGACCTATACGGATCCAGATGCTATGGCTTTAAAAGAATTTGCTGAAGCAGCGGCAACTGCAATTGAAAGAGATGGAAAAGATCTGGGGACCTATCCTCCTCCCCAAGGTCATATAGCACTTAGGGAATTTATTTCTTCGGAATTATCTGCCAAACGGGGATCAGAGATTTCCCCGGAGAATATATTCCTGACAAGTGGAGCAGGCGGAGCGTGCCAGGTGTTTGTGGATTCGTTTATAAATCCTGGTGATGTGGTAATGATGGATGAGTTTTGTTATCACGGTAGCCTTAATATGTTTTTAAAGAAAGGAGCTCGTCCTTGCCATGTAGCGATGGATCAGGACGGGATTATTCCCGAAAAGCTAGAGGCAGCTATAAAAGAAAATATCCAGAATGGACATAGGCCAAAACTTATCTACACAATTTCTGTCTACCACAACCCTACTGGGGCCACGATTAGCCTAGAGAGAAGAAAGAAAATTGTGGAAATATCCAATAAATATGAAATTCCTATAGTGGAGAATGAATCCTATGCAGATTTTCATATTGATGGCCCTGAGTTACCTCCAGCAATGATCGGTCTGGATTCTGAGGGCGGGGTTATGCATATTTCAGCTTTCACAAAATTGATGGGTTGCGGATTGCGGTTGGGATTTGGAGCTTTTCCTGAATCGGCCAGAGAGTCACTGGCAAAGGTTGGATTTGGTCTGGCACCGAGTCACCTAACATCTATGGCTGTACATGAGTACCTGAAAGATAATAAGTCAGCATACGTCGCTGGTGTAGCAGCATCTTTGGGACGGAAACGAGATGCTATGTTGAGATCATTGGGAGAATATTTCCCACCAACTTGTACTTGGACCGAACCTCAAGGCGGGATGATGATTTGGATGAAACTTCCGGAAGGCACCAATACTTGGGATATTTTGGAGAAATCTGTCGAGAAAGGTGTCAAATACAATCCAGGACCAATATTCAGAGCAGATAGGAGTGGAGGTAACCACTTACGGCTCACCTTTAGTCATCACACTCCTGAAGAAATAGAGGAAGGAATAGCTGTTTTGGCGGGAGTTTTTGAAGGAGAGGGGGTTATATAGATTGGAAGAATCGGCAGATCTAACCATCGAAGAAATCAAACAGATATCCGTGCTTACTAGGATCGCAATGACCGACAATGAGTTGGATTTAATGCGAACACAGATGAGTGCCATATTAGACAGCGTAGCAATTCTTAATGAAGTCGATACGGAAAACGTAGAGCCGACTGGTCATTCTGTGGATGTTAAATCGGTTATGAGAGACGACGAGAAACAAGATTCATTGACTCAGGAAGAAACTCTTTTAAATGCACCACAAAGGGAAGGTTCATTTATTAGAATCAGGGCTGTTTTGGAATAAGGACATGCTTTTTTAATATGGGATTGTCAGACCTCACATCTATTACTGCATCGGAAGCCCGTCGCCTTCTGGATAATAAAGAGATTTCCTCTGTTGAACTCACGAGAGATCATCTTGAAAGAATCAATAACCTAGAAAAAGACATTGATGCATATGTAACCGTCACTGAGGCTATAGCCTTAGAAGACGCTAGATTAGCAGATGAAAGGATTGCTGCTGGGACACAAGCAAATCTAACTGGCATTCCAATGCAA
>RQOP01000013.1 GCA_008373095.1 SAR202 cluster bacterium
TCATGTATTCGGCTAGCAAATCCTTCAAAACCATTCCTCTTTATTTGCCGAAGACTATATATATGGAGGGTTTGGCTTCTAGTTTATTTGATTTAGAGACTACCTACGTTTGGATGTTCGACATAGATAGAGAAAGCATTAATTCCTCCAATGCTTCCAAATTGGCATCGAACATAACTTATTTTGGTGACAGATTAGGATCAGAATTAAATAGATTTGTAATTCGGACTGAGCTAGATAAGTCTTTAAAGATCTACGACACACGAATTTTGTTCACGAAGATACAGATGTACGTGGTCTTAATAATGGTAACTTTTGTTGTCTTATATTACGTCGTAATTTTATCTTCCTTAATGATTGAGCAGCGAAGGTTTGAAGTATCTAAATTGAAAGGTAGAGGTGCTACGGATTCCCAAATATTAAGTGTGTTTGCCATCGAAGGAATTACGATTTCATTACTTGCTACAATCCTTGGTCCTATAATTGCAGCTTTCGTGATTAGCCTGTTAGGACTTCTATCCGATTTCCAAGATATCAATGAGGGTTCTTTTCTTTCAGCTAGGTTGACATACCAATCATTTTTGATGAGCTTTTTTGGAGGCCTATTAAGTTTCCTTGCCTTGATGATTCCGTCTATTCAAGCATCAAGATATACAGTTTCTGATGAAAGGACCAAGTCAAATAGGCCGAATCGAATTTCGTTTATTACAAGGTATTACATTGACGTTTTAATTCTTGTAATTGGCTTATTTTTATTCAATCAGCTGAATGAGCAAGGATCTATGGCTGCTCGGGACATTTTGGGTAACGTTAATTCAAATCAAATAATGTTAGCTGTTCCTGCCATTATTTTGGTCGCCTCGGCTTTGGTTATATTGAGGATATTCCCACTTCTTATGAGTCTTTTGAGTAGAGTTTTATCTAGATATTTACCGATTGGACTTGTTCTAAGTCTGTGGCAAATCTCCAGAAGTCCATCCAACTACGCAAGACTGGTTTTACTACTGATTTTGATGACTGGACTCGGGATTTTTGTTGCTAGTTTTGCAGGAACTTTGAATAGGAATTTTGAAGAGAGAGTTTATTATTCACATGGTTCCGACTTAAGGCTGACCGATCTTTCAGTCAACTCCACTGGCCTCAGTAAACCTCTTACTAAAAAGGTAGAAGCTATTGATGGGGTGTCTTCAGTTAGTGCTTCAATACGAATGACTGCAACAGATGTGACTAAAACTTTCGGATCTGACTCAATGACTATTTTTGGATTTGATACCGCGAATTTTGCGAAAAATGCTTGGTATAGATCTGACTTTTCAGAAGATACACTCTCTGAAATAGTTGATTCTTTGGCAAGCTCCCATAAAAAAGGGATCGAATTGCCGGACCGGGCAAGATCTTTTGGAGTATTGGTTAAATCCGATAAAATTCGGCCTACGGTCGCTCTTATTGCTCGAATGAGAGATAGTAATGGAAGGTATATTTCTTATGATCTAGGCAGACTCGACAGTGGTGGTTGGACCTTCAAAGAAGTGGAGATTTTTGGGAGCAGGAGAAGATTTCAGATTTTTCCTTCTCGACCGCTCACTTTGATGTCGGTTGGCATCGTAGAGACGATTCCCCAAAAAAGCTTATCACCGGGGTCAATTCTAATAGATTCTGCTAGAGTGCGACTATCAACGGGCGAAGTGGTTAATTTGGAGGATTTTAGAGACGTTCAAGGTTGGCAAACTATAGATTCGTCAATCTTCTCTTCCAACGATAATTTAGCTCTTTCTGACATCAGTGCTAAATCAGATTCTTCAGCTCGTTTTACATGGTCAGATGGTCCGTCTATGACAATTCGTGGTATATATCCTTCGGAATCGTCTGAACCTGTTCCAGCTATAGTTGATTCGGATATGCTCAGGAAATCAAGATATAAATTGGGAGACCGACTAAAGATATCAATTGGTGGACAAAGAATAGATATAGTACTTATAGATCAAGTTGAATATTTTCCAACTATAAACCCCATTGAAGACGATTTTTTTATAGTAGACTCCGATTCATTAATCCATGGGATCAATATAGGTTCTTTAATTGGAAGTACGGATCCAAATGAGATTTGGATTTCCTACCAGGATGATCTTAAACAGGAAAATAAAAATTCTATAAGAGATAATTTAATTGCTGATCCTCCATTTCCATACGGTCAATTATGGGATGCTGAATCTATGCTCGAGGAAACTCGAATCGATCCTCTGGTTAAGGCAGGGTGGCATGCAATATTGTTGATTGCATTTAGTTCAATTTTACTTTTGAGTGTTATTGGATTTTTTTCTCACGCTTATATTTCGTTTAGGAATCGTAGATTTCAATTTGCTCTGCTTCGGACTATGGGACTTTCTAGCCGTCAACTTATGTCATCAATTTGGATCGAGCAGGTTTTGATAATTATTTTGGGCATGGCTATGGGCACATGGATGGGGGGAAGGTTATCGGAGGCAGTTATGCCATTTTTAAGTATCGATGACTATGGCAATCAAGTTATACCACCATTTGTTATCGAGGTAGACTGGCCGAACTTGTTAATTACCTACGGGGTCATGATCGTAATATTTTCTATGGTAGTTGGGTTCCTGATTTTCTTAGCAAATAGGTTGGTATTAAATAAGATGCTAAGGCTAGGCGATACTTAACCAAGCACTGAATTTTCAAAATCCTTATGGCCTCTAGCAAAATCTGAGGCCAAGACAATGTTTCCTCCTTCCACTTGAAGTTTTTTGACATTTAGTGAGCCGTCACTGGTACCAACATACACTTCATTTCGATGGATTGAGACATATCCAGATGGTGATTTGTTCTCAGTAGAAATCTTGGCTTCAATTATCTTTAAATTTTTGCCTTTGAACTTGGTATGTGATCCTGGCCAGGGGTTATATGCTCGGATCTCTTTCCATATTCTGTTGAATCCTTTGGTCCAATCAATTAATCCGTCGTTTCGGGAAAGTTTCTCTGTGAAGGTAGCTTTGTCGTGGTCCTGTTGAACGATTTCGATATTGCCAGTCGCAAATTCTGAAATTGTTTTTGAAACAAGTTTTGAACCCAACATGAATAAATCCATGGTTAATTTATCGCAGAATTCATCTCCTTGGAGTTTTATTTTCTCTTGTGACAATATGGGGCCAGAATCCATTCCTGAATCTAACTGGATAATTGTAACGCCCGTGTATTTGTCTCCTGCAAGAATTGTGGATGATACAGGTGAAGCTCCCCTGTATTTGGGTAAAAGCGAAGGGTGGAGGTTAATACAACCGTGTCGGAAGGCGCTGAGTACCTCGGGGGGTAATAAAATTCCATATGCTGCTACAACAGCTATATCCGCATCGAATTTTTTCAGGGTATTAATTTCTGAAGAATTACTTCTGAAATTTTCAGGTTGTAATACCAGGTAATTTTTTGATACAGAGTATTCTTTTAAAGGAGATATGGCTTTCCTTCTGCCACGCCCAGATGTTCTATCTGGCTGGGTATAAACGGCCAAAATTTCGTGACCATCATCCACAATGCGTTCAAGAACTGGTATGGATAAATGCGGTGTTCCCATAAATACTATTTTCATCAATAAAATATCTCCCGATTTTGGAAGTTCAAATTATAAGACCCTCTATCCTTTTTGCGGGCAGCTATGTAAGTATTTAAAGTAGAGCTTTGTTCAAATGTTACTACTCTGAGGTTTCAAGGATTTTTAGTTCATTGAATTTGAATAAATCAATAGCTATATTTTTGGCGGATAGACCTTACTCGATTTTATCAATCGTTGCGTTGGTTACTTTACTTCTAATTTTTCCTTTGTTTCTGTTGGCGCCTGATGAACAGGCTTCTTCTAATCCACCTGGAGAAGTTTACGAACTTCAGAAAGAGATTGATCAAAAATTTCCTACTCCGCTTCATTTTGCCAGCTTTGTTATGGAAGCACGTCAGGGCGATGTTTTATCTAAATCTGTGCTTTTAGACCTGAAGGTCAATAGAAGTCGCTTGATTGAATTGGACCTGAAAGGGGATTTAGCTGTGACTGAAGAGGGAAATCGAAGAGGTACTTTAAAGAAACAGTCCTATCTTGCTAATTACTACGATTTTGATTTGGGAATACGAATAGATGGGATTATTTCTGTTCTCGACTCTGTAGAAGTTTTCCTCGCGAGTGAGAATTTAATTTTGGAATCCGCTACTGAGGAACAAGTTAAGCTAGCTTTCCATCACATAATGTCGAATCCCCAGTTCGTTAATGTTAAAGACCTAATTTCTACTAAGGCCTATTCCACAAAAAGAATTGTTCTTGGTCAAGAGATCGACTACTGGATTGCACCTGTCATGGTGTTCCATGCTTTGGCTGATAATTCCAAACTAGGTGGAGCAGGTTTGGAAATTGGAATGGGAGGAGGGCCCGATGTAATCAATAAAGAACACTTGAATAGAAGTATAGGTTCTGTGATGGAAGGTTCGGGGAACAATTACGAGATTTGGGGAATTGCTATAGATGCCAATTTAGAATCTGAGGATGAAGGTAAGAAGGCTGGGGTTTTCATAATGTTTACGGCCATCGCTGCTGTATTGGTGGTAGGGATTAGTCTTAATTCTTATTGGGCTACTGCTATAACAGGTGTTGGCCTTGCGGTATTGATGGTTTGGCTGAAAGGTGTCTCTGCTTTATTAGGGCTAAAAAGTGGTCTGGTTATAGATTTAGTAGTGCCCATTGGAATGATTTCATTGGGGGTTGATTTTGTGGTGCACGCTGTGCGGAGATATCGTGAAGAATTGTTGCAGGGGAATGATCCAAAAGTTAGTTTCACTTTGGGTTATGCATCAGTCCTTGGAGCACTTCTTTTGGCAATGGCTAGTGATAGCATAGCTTTCCTTTCAAATTTGTCATCGAATATTGAGGCCGTAATCCATTTTGGATGCGCTGCTGCAATAGCTGTAATATCTTCTTTTGTCATACTCGGCGTGGTTGCTCCTCTCCTAACTATGAAAATAGACCAACTGATGAGTCAAGTTGAGTTTAATTTCAAAGCCAAAAAATGGACGATTTATAGGATAGTGGGCTCGGTATTAGTCGCTTCAGTTTCAGGTGCTTCGATCATTATGATGGTAGCTGTAAGCAAATTTATAGGATTGCTTCTTCTAGCTTTTTGCATTGTTTTCCTTATTTTGGGGCCAATTCTGATACTGTCGAAAAATGCTAGTAAGCAGTCTAGTGAAAAAACAGGAAACCTGGAAATAAAAGCATTAAACCAAGATAGATTTGCTCATATTGTTTCAAAATTAGTTACATTAGCTGCTACAAACGTTCTATTAGTGATTTTTGTGACTGTAATAGTGACTTCTTACTCTATTTACTCTGCACTGAAGTTGACCCCTTCTTTTGATGTTAAAGATTTTTTTGATTCGGAGTCAGATTTTGTGATTGGACTTGATAAATTTGATGAATTTATAGCCGGTGGAGAACCAGGTGTCACTTATATTAAAGGTGATTTGACCGATCCGACGGTTTACGAAGATATGACCATTTACATAGACAGTTTGAGAGAAATTGATTTTGTGGAACAGACCCCGAGTGGGGAAGTTACATTTGGACTGAATGCTTTAAACCTACTTACCACATTGATGGGGAATTCCTTTGCCGTGTCCGTGGTGGAGAGCGGGAGCGGAATATCCATAACAGACATCAATAGTGATGGTATACCCGATACCAGAGATCAAATAAGGACGATTTTTGAATTTTCGTTGGTTAATGGAGTCTGGGGTGACGATCAAAATATGATTCTCAGACCAGACCAAGTACAAGGTGCTATATATTACAGTGCTGGCGAGGAGAGTTTGACTACGATTCAATTTCAAATGCCTGGCACCAGAGATCAAGCAGTAGTCACCGCTGCTCTAAAGGAGCTTACACCTTTAGTATTGGAATTAGAAAAGCATTCATCTCTATCAAGGGTTGCTTTGACTGGGTCACCTTTTCAACGTGAGGTACAGCTGTCCGAATCTACTCGAACACTGTACACATCTCTTCCTATAGCAATGGTGGCTGCTACACTGCTTCTTTTGGTCACCATGAGGTCTTTGCGCTACGCCGTTGTAACGGTAGTCCCTATTGGGTTGGTTGTCGCTTGGCTATATGGAGTCATGTATATTTTTGGGTTTTCCTTAAATTTTGTAACTGCCATGATTGGAGCTATTTCTATAGGGGTTGGGATAGATTATTCGATACATATGACGGTTAGGTTTAGAGAGGAGATTAATAGAAATGAATCTAAAATTGCGGCTATTCAGAAGGCAGCTAGAGGTACCGGTGTAGCTTTAGTTGCTTCGGCAGCTTCAAGCGTAGTGGGATTTGCGATTATGGGTTTTGCTCCCATGCCCATGTTCGCTTCTTACGGCCAACTAACTTCCCTTATGATCGGGTTTGCATTAATTTCGTCTCTGGTTGTATTACCAGCTCTTTTAGTAATGGTAACCCCAAATTCGGCTGTCGGATCTGGTCGAAAATAGGTCTAATTTAGGACGACGTATGTTGCCCCGTCTTCGCCCAGAGCGTCTAGTTCTGATCCAAAACTACTGACTAAAGGATGTCCTTCTAGGAAGTCTCTGATGGCTTTCCGGAGTGCCCCAGTACCTTTACCATGGATCACAATTACTTTACTCAGACCGTTTTTGAGCGATTGGTCGAGAAAGGTTTCCACCATTTTTAGGGAAGGTTCGGCTCTCATTCCTCTTATGTCCACCCTATCGCTATATGAAATTTGTTCTTCCAAGCTAGGACGTGATGATCTTATAGGTTCATTGATGCCAGGAGTTTTTTGTTCGGATAGTTCTTTTTCCAGCCTAGATATATCCACATCCATACGAAGATTACCTATTTTGAGTTCGGCCATTTGGGTCATATGGTTGAGTTGGGTAATCACACCCGATAAATTCAGTCCTCTGACTGTAACGGTATCGCCTATTTTGAGCTCTTCGTCTGAGTTATCAGAAATCCTTGGTTTCAGCTGTTCCAGCTGTATGTCATCCAAACTTTTCTGTGTATCTTCAATGATTGTTTCGAGAGATTCTGCTGATTGTCCGCTGTGTTTATTCCAAGAATATGCCATACGGGCTTTTTCTAGGAGGTCTTCAATTTCACTGTATTTTTCTTCAGCCGCGTGATGAATAGAATCCAATATTTTTTGTCTGTTGTCGATTAAATAATTTATCTGTTGATCTAGCTTTGCTTGAATTGACTCAACCTCTTGATATTTTTGTTCAATTACTTCTGTGGTTTTTGAAATTTTAGACTTCTCTTGGTTTGCTTTTGAAATCCAATCTGATACTTCCTTGAATTCCTCCGACAGATGTTTGTTGGCCTTTTCGATTATTTCAGTCTTTAAACCTAGTCTAGTTGCCACCGCCATCGCATAGCTTTGACCTGGCAGTCCAAGGATTAGGTTATATGTTGGGGTCAAATTCTCAGGGTTAAGTTGGAAACTGGCATTTTGCATTCTATTGTCAGATTCAGCCATTAAAGTCACTGTACTATGGTGTGTAGTAATTAGCGTGGGTATGCCTTTTTCGGCCAAATACTCCAGAACAGCCTTAGCTATGGCTGAACCTTCTTCTGGATCTGTACTCGATCCTACTTCGTCTAGAAGCAATAGTGATTGTGGAGAGCAATTATCTAAAATATCGTTGAGATTCTGGATGTGGGAACTAAAGGTTGAAACTGAATTGCTTATGCTTTGTTGGTCTCCTATGTCTGCATATATCCCATCAAAAAACGGTAGTTGACTTCCGGCTTCTGCTGGAATTTGGATTCCAGATTGGTTCATTGCAACTAGTAGTCCTACAGTCTTTATTGCCACCGTTTTTCCTCCGGTGTTAGGACCTGTTATTACAAGAACATTCCAATTTGGCCCTATTTGTAGGTTTAAAGGGACTGCCTGTTCACCTAGCATTGGGTGTTTTGCCTCAATGAGGTTTATTGTTTTTTTACCGTTTGTAAGGGGTTCGACTTTCCTATCCGTACTGTTCACATTCAGAGAAATACTGTACTTTGATTTGGCTACAATGAAATCTAGATTTGCAGCGTTATGAATTCCAGTATCTATTTCCCCAGATAAAGACCCAACCTGTGAAGATAAATCTTGAAGTACTTTAAGAACCTCACGTTCTTCCTCTAGGGAAAATTCTCTCCAAGAATTGCACAAACTCACAGTTTTGAATGGTTCGATAAACAAAGTCATACCTGTGTTTGAAGCGTCATGCACTATCCCCGGCACACGACTTCGCATATTTGACTTCACTTGAACCACCAATCTATCCCCACGGACTGAAATCACATTGTCTTGGATTGTCCCTGACATCTCTGATTCAGAAATAATGGATTCGAGGGCGTTTGTTACCCTAGAATAAGATTCGCGAACTTGTTTTCTGATATTGCCAAGGTTTGGTGTTGCTTCGTCCTTTACCAGGCCATTGCTAGCAATTTTTGATGTGATTAAGTAGCCAAGATAGGATAGATCAGGTACTTTTTTGGCCACCTCTAGTAGCTGAGGCAATTCCTCTTGATGATTCAATATCACTTTTCTGGCATTAGACAAAGCCTCTACCGTGTTTGCTATTACTAAAAGTTCTTGGCCTGTCAGCACGCCACCTAGGTTAGCTATTTTTAAACTTTCTGCGTGGTCTTTGATGCCCCCAAGGGAAAAGGAGCCAATGTTTGAAATTAAGTTTATTCCTTCACTTGTTTCAATTTTTTGTTGAAAAACTTTTGTTTCAAAATATGACGGTAGCATTTCATGGGCTAACTTTTTTGATTCAGGGAAGGTGCAAAGAGTTGCGACTTGCTGCTTAACATAGTCGTAGTCAATCAAGTCTAGACTTCTCGATAAGATTTGTTGTTTTCTGTAGGGCTGATGAGTCACTGGAATTCTTCTTTTAAGTAATCATATCTTTTGCTTTGGTGCACGCAAGAAATCACGCCATGATATTTTATCAGTACCAATAATCTTAGCTAGGAATGATATAATTGACTCATTGAAATGATTGACAATATTGTAGTAAAAGTTCCGGCCACTTCAGCTAATATGGGACCAGGCTTTGATAGCCTTGGTATCGCCCTTGATGTATGGAATGAAGTAAGAATATCAAAGGGACCTTTTTCCATAAAAATAGACGGGATCGGCGAAGAAGAATTGCCGAAAGATTCTAGCAATTTGGTCTATAAAAGCTTTTGTAAGGTTTTTGAAGAAATAGATGAGATTGTTCCCGAAGTTAACTTGTCATGCACCAATCGAATTCCGTTGACTAGAGGTATGGGTAGTAGTTCAGCAGCTTTGATAGGTGGATTAATGAGTGGGAACGCAATGGCAGGATTACCTCTTTCAACATCTGAAATACTGAATATCGGGGCAAAAATTGAGAAGCATCCGGACAATGTTGCTCCAGCTCTTTTGGGTGGAGTGCAAATAGGAATTTATGACCAAGAGGAATTGATTACCGCAAGTGTCACTTTCCCAGAAGATTTAAAAGTCGTTTTGTACGTACCTAATCAAATTATGCCAACGGATCAAGCTAGAAATATATTGGCTTCCGAAGTTGCAAGGGAAGATGCAGTTTATAACATTGGAAGATCGGCTTTACTCGTTCAGTCCTTGGTTACTGGTGATCTGCATAATCTAAAATATGCTACTCAAGATATGCTTCATCAACCTCAGAGACAGAAGCAATTTTTTCCTATGAAAAATATAATAAAGGCTGCTATGGAGGCAGGAGCATTGGGGGCTTTCTTGTCTGGTGCAGGCAGTTCAATATTGGCTTTCACCAAGGGCAGGGAATATACGATTGGTTATGAGATGGCAGATGCAGCGATGAAATCTGGACTTGATGGGGACATTATTTTTACATCCCCAACATCGAAAGGGGCATACCTAGAGAAATAAGGGATTACATATGCCTGTCATAGTACAAAAATACGGAGGATCATCACTAGCAACACCTGAATTGATAAGGAGTGTTGCTTCCAGGATATGTTCTGCTCATGATTCTGGTAACAGTGTTATAGCCACTGTTTCAGCGATGGGTGACTCGACGGATGATTTGTTATCGATTGCGTCTCAAGTTTCAGGAATGCCTGATTTAAGAGAATTAGATGTTTTGTTATCAACTGGCGAACTCCAGTCATGCGCGCTTGTCGCCATGGCCCTTAAAGATATGGGAAAAAACGCTGTTAGTCTGAGTGGAGCTCAGGCAGGGATTCGAACTGATTCTTCATATGGGAAAGCCAAAATAGCAGATATTGATACTAGCAGGATATTAGGAGAGTTGGGGAGTGGGAATATAGTAATAGTGGCAGGTTTTCAAGGAGTGACCAATGATAGTGATATTACAACTTTGGGAAGAGGTGCTTCTGATTTAACTGCAGTTGCTTTGGCGGCAGGATTAAATGCCGATCGTTGTGAAATATATACAGATGTGGATGGAATCTATACCGCTGACCCACGTCTAGTTTCTAAAGCTCAAAAAATAACAACTATTGGCTTCGAAGAAATGTTGGAATTAGCAAGTTACGGAGCCAAAATGAATCCTCGATCCATTGAATTGGGTATGGTGTACCAGGTTCCTATCTTGGTGGCCTCAAGTTTCAATGATAAACCAGGGACTTTAATTCATGATGGAGAAAATATGGATACTAAGGTAGGTGAAATACGTAACCGAGTAAGGGGAATTGCAACAGATAGGGATGTAGCAAAAATAACCGTATTTTCGGTTGTTGACAGACCTGGAATTGCAGCGGCCTTATTTGATCCGTTGGCTGAATCGGATATAAGTGTAGATGTGATAGTACAAAATGCTAGTGTGTCAGGAACTACTGACCTTACTTTTACCGTTAAGCAATCGGATGTTGACAGAGCAATGAAAGTGGTTGAAGAAGTGGCTAATGAACTTGGCACAACCAATGTTGGGAAAACGGAAAATCTAGCTAAAATTAGTATAGTTGGCACTGGGATGCAGGATTCACCTGGATATGCTTCGAATATGTTTAGATCATTAGCTCAGGCTGATATCAACATTGAGATGATCACAACTTCTGAGATTAGAATAACATGCATAATTGGGTCTGATCATGTAGCAAAAGCGGCTGAGGTACTGCATGGAGCATTTGAATTGGAGAAGTCTGAATAGGCTAGACATCTTGTGGTTGAAGAAGTGAAAGATATATATCTTTCACTGGTTATTCCTGCCTACAATGAGGAGCCCAGAATAAAGAATACTTTGGAATGTGTTTACGAGTTCCTAAGTACCCAAGATTATTCGTATGAAGTTGTTTTATGCAATGATGGGAGCGATGATACGACCGGATCCATAGCTCAATCTTTTTTGGATAAAAAGCCAAACTTCCAACTATTGAACCTCCCTCACAGAGGAAAAGGAGCGGCTGTTAAGGAAGGTATGCTGGTGGCCAGAGGTCAGAACATATTCATGTGTGACGCTGACTTAGCCATGTCTTTGGATCAGATCAATCTCTTCCTTGCGGAAATGAGTAAAGGATTTGATATTGCCATTGGGTCCAGAGAATTAGTGGAATCTCGCAGGTTTGAAGAACCAAGGCTTCGATATTTCGCGGGTAGGGTCTTTAATTTATTTGTAAAATTTATAGCAATCAGAAAATATCGTGACACTCAATGCGGTTTCAAATGTTTCTCTTCGAAATCAGCTCGTAAGATTTTTCCATTGCTTAAAACTAGTGGTTGGGCTTTTGACGTGGAAGTTTTATTACTAGCCGATAGGTGGGGCTATTCTGTATCTGAAATTCCAATTGATTGGCATCACGGTTCAGACAGTAAAGTAAAATTTGGATCTGCTGTATTTCAGATGGTAAAAGATATTTTTCTAATGAGGATCCGTTTCCTATTTTCAATTTGGAATTGATTTTTATTCAATATAAGGGTTAGTGATGCAGGTCAATGATTTTCCTGTTCATATAGTTGTACCGACCTATAATGAGGCACAAAATATTCCAATTCTTTTAGACGAAATATTTGGGTTGCATCTGCATAATGTAAATGTTCTGATTGTCGACGATAATTCTCCGGATAACACCGGTGCAGTGGCCAAATCTTATGCGGAATCAAAGGGTTTCTCGGTATCGATATTAAAACGTGATCGTAAAAGCGGTCTGGGGACAGCATATGTTGAAGGTTTTCAGAAGGTTATCGCTCAGCTATCAGGTAGGGAAGGATTTGTTGTTCAAATGGACGCAGATTTATCTCATGACCCTAAATATATACCTGAAATGATCGAATTACTTCATGAAAATGATGTGACAGTAGGGTCTAGGTACTATCAAGGAGGAGGTAGCGATGAAGAATGGGGGTTATATAGGAAGGTGTTAAGTGAAGGTGGGAATAAATTAATACGCTTTGTATCCGGTTTAAAAGTAAAAGATTGTACTTCTGGATTCAAGGTTTATAAGTCAGAAGTTTTAAAGAAAATCTGCTGGGATAGAATTCACTGCGTAGGATTTGCGTTTCAAGTTGAAATTGCTATGCAGTGCCAAAGCAATGGATTTAGAATTCGAGAGCACCCCATAATGTTCAATGACCGCATAGCAGGTGAATCAAAAATGTCGGCTTCAATAATCTTCGAAGCGATCCTTAAAATAACGTTATTAAGATTTAGTTCATTTAGGTTAAGTCCAAGGTTTTGGAGCAATTCCTGATTTTAAGTTTGCCATTATTATGGGTGCAAAATATATTGCACTAGTAAAAAAACCCTGATTAGAATGCCCTGATGAAGTCAAAAGTTGATAGCAAAGGGTGAGAGAAGTGAATTCAAAAGAATTAGCCGGCATTTTAAGTCTTAGGAAAGAAAAGGCAAAAGAAGCAGAACAGTTGATGCTGTACAGTCTTTTTGAAGAGGCTGTTGAGGTCAATTTAGCCATGATTGATATCAACCCTGGAGATCAACGAGCTTACAATCGATTGGGTGATGCGCTGTTAAAAATTGGTAAAAGTGCAGAAGCTCATAATGCATTTCAAACTTCAATATTGTTGGAGAAAACACGTAAAGAAAATACTAAACGTGCGGTGGAATGCGCCATGAAACCTGATTGGGCTGGGGCTATACAGATTAACTCAGAAATAGTCGAAAAATTCCCTTGGGATCTTGAGTCATATAACAGGCTCGGTAAAGCTTACAGTGAAAGAGGACAGAATAAGAAAGCACTGCAAGCGTTTCAATGCGCCCTTGTTATATCTCCCAATAGTCCGATCGCAAAGAAAAACATGAAACGCCTTGAGAAAACTGCCACTGTTAAAACCAACAAAGCAGGAGGTACCACCACATCCAATAGGTCCTTTATTGAGGAAACTGGTCGTACGGGAGTTACCAAATTAGTTAATATTCCAAGAAGTTTTGATGTGGGTAATTTGGTCTCTGGTCATAGTGTGGATTTGATTACAGTCGATAGAGGGATGAGAATATTGGACGGAAAAGGCATGGAGATCGGGAGTATAGAACCTAAGCTAGCCTTAAGGTTGAAAAAATTGGTGGAAGGAGGGAATACATATTCAGCGAATATAACTAGTGCAGGAGATGATGGGATCACAGTAATAATCCGAGAAACCTATAGACATCCATCACAATTAAACAAAGCTTCGTTTCCTGCGAAATCCGGTGTCTTGGGGGACATACCTATGGCTGCTTTAGGTTACGGGCTGAATGACGTTGGTAAATTAGCTGATCTAAAAGATTGGTCAGACGATGATACAGAATCAGGTGATGAGGAAGTATTTTCACCGATGATACCAAAAATTTTATCTGGCGAAGGACCTCTCGGTGAAGAAGGTGTCTTGGATTGAAGCTAGCTAGGGTCTGAGTCTATGACTTCTAGCCCACGATAATAAAGTCCCCATTTTTGCATTATTTGGTCAATCTGTGAGTTCTCCAATTTGATGAGATCTCTAAAGAAACCAGAGATTGTATGCGCTGCAATGTTTTCTTGGCTGCACACCCAACTAGCTTCACTTGGTACTATGTATATCACACCAGAATTGTGATCACAGCCTAAGGTAATCCTTTTTCCTTCCGAAGCGTTTTTTATTGATATTCCATGTTTGGCCATCAGTAAGTCCTTTTATATTATCTTTGATCGATAGAGGGTTTTGACTAAATTGTAAACCCTGACTGATATAATCGACGTGCTGTGTGAGTACTATAAATTTTATTATGAAGAAATTTAGGATCAAATGATGAAACCACATTACACCGACAAACGGCTCACCATCCATAAAATAACGTGTGGTCCATACGGGAACAATGCCTACATAGTGGTATGTAATAAAACAAATGAAAGTCTTTTGATAGATACCCCTGCTGAACCAGCGGTCTTGTTAGCTGTAGCTTCTACGACACAAGTCCAATATATCGCAATCACCCATAATCACATGGATCATTTGCTAGGATTTGAAGAGATAACGAAAGCTATTCCTGCTAAGGTAGCCATCGGAGAGGCTGATGCTAGCCAGTTGCCTGCATCACCTGATCTTTCTTTAAGCGATGGCAAGGACATACAAATAGGTGACTTACTGATAAAGTCAATTCATACCCCAGGTCACACTGACGGTTCTACTTGTTTGTACATAGATGGACATCTTTTCACAGGAGATACCTTATTTCCTGGTGGTCCAGGTAAAACAAAATCACCAGACCATTTAAAAGAAATAATTGAAAGTATTAATCAAAAATTATTTGTGTTTGATGACGGAGTTAACTTTTATCCTGGTCACGGTGATGATGGGATACTAGGTGAATCAAAGAAAGAATACGAAGTATATTTCTCGAAAGACCATCCAGATGATCTCTTCGGAGATGTCGAATGGCTAAAGAGTTAGAGTCTGATCTGTTTGTTTGTGGCCGTCCAGTTTCTCTATTTAAATTTAATTTATTTTCAGTAGCGATTTTATTTGGTACTTTCTCAGTTATAATTTTTCTTAGAGTTACTCTAGGTTCAGATGTTAAGTACTCACCTGTTCCCTGGTATTACCCGTGGATCTTGGCTGTTCCACAATTACTGTTATTGGGACTGGTTCTTTCATTTTCTGGTGTTGGATATAAAGGAATTAAATCTTTCTTTACTATCCCGGATACCCCAGGCTGGGTTTCTGCTTCAATATTGACCGTTATATTTAGCATAGGCGCTATTCTGGTTTATTCGGTTGTAGTTTATAAACTGGAAATTACTTACCTAATGCCTCCACAAATTGACAAGGGTATCTTGGGGGACGGAAGCTTAGTACTAGCAAATTTGTTTGCTATAGCCATATGGGTCCCTTTCGTCGAAGAACTTTTTTTTAGAGGATTATTGCTGAGTGTTTGGGTGCCCTACTATGGGGAAACGAAATCAATACTTTGGGTCTCTCTAATTTTCATGCTTGTGCATTCGCATCCTGGGCTGTATGTTCCAGTCTTCATTAGTTCCCTATTAATATCCGTCCTTTTTATAAAAACCGGAACAATTTGGGCGCCTTTTCTTTCCCACGCTGTTCAAAATTTACTAGTGGCTGTAGTTGCGGCTTCAGCTTGAATTAGGCAGAATAGTCAACATAAAACTATATATTCTTTGGGTGTTTGTATAAGTGAAAAATAGAATTGATTCAAAAATTCTCAGCATTAGATCGGATAACCGCCCTACGCTTGTTCCCTATCTGACGGTCGGTTATCCAGGTATTGAAGAGTCGGCGGATATAGCCCTGAAAGTTTTAGAATCTGGAGCAGACATGTTGGAGCTAGGCATCCCGTTCAGTGACCCCATAGCAGACGGCCCAACCATTCAAAAAACCAGTTTTAAAGCCCTTGAAAATGGGGTCAGCCTTGCTGTTTGTATGGATGTCTTGACTACTATAAGGCAAAGTGATGATAGCTCACCAATTATTTTTATGGGTTACTTCAATCCTTTTCTCCAGTATGGATTTGAGTCTTTTTTATCAGAAGCGTCTAAACGTGGATTGGATGGTTTGATAATTCCTGATTTACCAATGGAAGAGTCTGAGGCAATATCTAGACAGTGCATGGAAAACGGAATACACCATATTCCTTTGTTGGCACCAACTAGCACAGAAGAGAGGATAAAACAGTCGTGTGAACACGCTGGAGGATTTATATATTGTGTGAGCCTGACGGGTGTTACAGGGGCTCGTGATGGTATTTCTACAGGAGTAGAAGGTTTAGTTGGCAAAATAAGATCTCATACGAGTCTTCCGGTTTTGGTAGGGTTTGGGGTATCGCAGAAAAGGGACGTTGAGAAAATATCGGAATTTGCTGAAGGTGCAGTTGTGGGAAGTGCCTTTCTGGACCACATTTCAGGGGCAGAGCAAGGTGATGAAATCGAAGCTGCTGCTGAATTTATAAAGAATATAATCGTCAGATAAATTAAAAGAGGTTGAAATGTCCAAAGTAAGGGCTATACGAGGTGCCATTACTGCGCCCACCAACAGTTCGGAAGAGATTCTTGCTGCCACAACAGAAATGTTAGAGGAATTAACGAAACAAAATTCTCTTGAATTGGACGATATAATCAGCGCTTTTTTCACAACTACCCAAGATTTGAATGCGGTATTTCCGCCGGTTGCTGCTAGGAAAATGGGATGGGTGGACGTAGCCCTGATGTGCGCCCATGAGATGAAGGTTCCCGGAGCACTAGAGAAATGTATTCGAGTTATGGTTCATGTGAATACTGATAAATCTTCCGCTGATATTGTAAATGTATATTTGAGGGAAGCTGTCAATTTAAGAAAACGTGGTTTCGAAGACGATTAGAGATCTGGTTGTTGAAGTAATTGGATTGTATTTCCGTCGGGGTCTAGAAATGTGCATACCCAACCTCCCCAATGTTCTTTCTCAGGGTCCCTAAGGAATCTGACCCCGTTGCTTTTTAATAGTTTCGTGACTTCTTGTATATTAGAGACGTCGAAATTTAGCATAATACGGAATGGTTCTTTTGAACTGCCGTTTACTTCTGAATGTAATCCAATGCTAAATCTCAGGTCACGCCATCGATACGCAATGAAATTGTCTCTGACTGAATGAGGTTTGAGTTTTAAGATATTTTCATAAAAAAGCTGCATGCGAACTAAATCATTAGTCCATATGATCGCCCCAGAAAATTTGACCATAGTAATAATCCTAATTAAATGAATTTTGTCCGATAATTCGTATCCACTTTTGGTATGCCTCCATATATAATGTGTTTGGAAGACAGAAACGCATGGGTGGATGAAAGCTTATAGAGGGTCTTTTAAAAGGAGGTAAGTCGCGTTGGATAGTAGTAGTAGGAGGTCGACCAGGTAGGTGTTCTCTGGAACGCCTCCACATGTAAAGCGCCCGTGGTAAATCTACCACGGGCGCTTTTTGTTTCGTCATCCGAAAAACCTTCTAGGATTATCAACCATGATATTTTGTATGTCTTGTTCTGAAGCACCTAAGTCTTTGAGTCTTGGGAGTACATGCCGAGTTATGAACAAATACCCGTCTGGATTATATTTGGATCGACTGGTTTGGCCTTCTTTCGAGTCTATGCTTAAAGTTACTGACCAATCATGCCCAAGCATAATCTTTTCGCCGTAACCATCTGCTATCAGTCTCATAGCAGTCTCAGTTCTCTGCTCCCAGTTAGGAGTCCCCATTGTTCTGCCGCCGGGGTATCTGTCCAGACCAATCCATACTCCTTTGTCTAGCAAGCTTTCCAGATAATGAATGTCCATGGTGTCATTACTGTGCCCTACATAGACTTTGTTTAAATCAACCTTTTCATCTTCAAATATTCTGACCTGCTGTTCGCCTACTCGGTCTGGGGCCCAAGTGTGAGTAGATATTGGTACTCCGGTTTCTTTTTGTGCTCTTGCAGCAGCCCTGAGGATAATTTCTCCTTCTCTGGTCACGCCCCCCATGTCATTGGCTACTTTAATTATTCCTGCCTTTATATTGGTGCCTTCTATTCCCGTGGTTATTTCCCTCTTATATAAATTGGCCACGCTATCAATGGGCGCATTCCAGAAGACTCTTGGTATATCCCTCCATGTTCCTGTTGCGCAGATTATGTTGACTCCGGATTCTTGAGAGACTTGTTTCAGCATATGAATATCTCTGCCCAAATCCAAGGTGGTTACATCGATTATCGAGTCTAATCCCTCAGTTTTGGCGTGGGACAATACTTTTATTGCTTCAGCTATGGAATCTTCTCTTTGGATAAATTCAGGATATATTTGAGGTATTCCGGCAGAACTTACAACAATGTGCTCATGAGATAGGGTAAATCCTAAATTAGATGTGTCCAGAGGCCCCAAAACCGATTCTATTGTGCTCATAATATCTCCTTAATTAACAAAAAACTCTTAGGTAGCTCTTGTGACTGGGTTGCTAAGTGTTCCTACACCAGAAATTTCAATTTCACAGATGTCACCATCTTTCATGTTTTTGGATGTTCCGTCGGTTCCCATCCAGATTACATCTCCAGGATGTAAAGTAAGGTATTTGGTAATTTCCGAAATATACTTTTCGACTCCAAAAATCATGTCGTTGGTTTCAAAAGAAATAGTTTCTTCACCATTTAGCCTTACTGTGGTGACCATTTGGTTAAGGTCTGCTTCAGTTTCAATCCAGGGTCCCATGGGTTTAAAGGTGTCAGTATTTTTTGCTCTCCATAAAGTTCTGTCAGATGCCTGCCAGGTACGTTCACTCACATCATTGCCAACTGTATAACCTAGTACATATTTTAATGAGTCTTGAATGGAAACATTTTTGGCTGTTTTTCCGATAACAACTACTAATTCAGCTTCATAATGGATTTTGTCGGTGGCGTCTTTTGGTATGACTATGGGGTCTCCGTGACCGATGATTGCATTGTTGGCTCTGTACCCAATATCTGCTTTCTCAGGTAAGTTTGGCTCCCTATTAAGCAAGGCTGCTGCTTCTAAAACATGTTTTTTATAATTTATTCCTGCAGCATAAAATGTTTTAGGTATCACTGGCGGCAAAATTCTTACTTCAGTAAGAGAAATGTGCTGATTCGTTGATTCATATTCTGTGAACGGGCTGCCAATAGTTTTTGTTACTCTATCTTCGTTTAATAGACCGTAAAATATTCCACCATCATCCTGATATCTTACCCATTTCATATTTGTAATTTCTCCTCTATTTTTTCAGTCAGGACAGGTAATAATTGATCCGATATTGTGTTGCATTCTTCTACATGTGGAAATCCGGACAAAATAAATTCATCTATCCCGAGTTTCCAGTAACTAAGTAATTCTTCTGAAACTTGGTCGACATTTCCAACGATTGCCGTGCCACAATTCACCCTCACGTTCGAAATACCGTTCCATAAATGAGTAGACATTTTGTTATCTTCGAATTTTTGAGTTTGTGACTTCCTACCTACCATAACGGTGTTTTTAGAAGATGTCCCTCTTTGTTTCAAGACCCCATCTGAGGCTTCGGATAGTAATTCTTCGGCAGTCTCCCAAGCCTCCCTTTCAGATTGCCTTACTATTATGTGAGTTCTAAGGCCAAATTTGGGTGACCTGCCTTTATCAATGTATTTTTTACTTACTTTGTTTAGATGAGGACCTAGTACTTCTTTAGGAAGGATCCAGGCTAAGTAGGTATCAGCTTTATCTGCAGATAAGTTTAAGGCAGACTCAGATGCACCTCCGAGATAAAAAGATGGGTTACCTTTGGGACCTGGGGAGCACACAGCACCATTTAAACTAACAAATTCACCTGCAAAATTGGTTGCTACCGGTTTGTCCCATAATTTTTGGCAAGCCGCGATGAATTCTGAGGCCCTCTCATATCTTGTGTCATGACTGGCCTTCTCACCTAACCTTTCCATATCACCGTCAATACCACCTGGGACAATATTGAGATCCAATCGCCCGTTTGATATTTGATCTAGGGTAGCTGCCATTTGTGCAAACAATCCAACCGATATAAATCCAGGTCTAATAGCCACTAGGAACCTTATTTTTTCGGTCACTGAAGCTAAGGCTGCGACTGTAGTCCAGGTTTCAGCTAGAGGAGCATTTTCATCGAATAGGCCATTTGAGAATCTGGTAGGTATTAGTAGGGAATAGAAGCCGTTTTCTTCAGCTGTGAGGGCAACTTCCTTGAGGTACTCAAATGTAGGAGGAATTTCAGCCTTATCTGTTCCGATGTGTTTGCCATCTCCATCTATAGGTATAAACCAATCGAATTTGGGTCTGGGTCTTTGACTGGAATCTATTCTGTCTGACAACACTTTGTTCTCCTTGTCATAGTAGATCTATTGGCAGTTTAATACTCAATAGAGGTCAAGTAATCGCCTAATTCAGACTGCTTATACTTTCGAAAATTTTGGATATGTTATTTGAGTACCATCGTCCAAGTCTTCAATTAAAAAGTCTCCGAATAATAAAGGAGCTTCTTTCTCAAGAAGTTTTAACATTTCAATTGCAAGAAACCTGATTTCCCAATCTGCAAAAATAGCTCCTCTCATTTCAATAAAATGTCTTAATGCCCTAACATTCGCAGTGATGAAAATTTTCGTTTCTGTGGCGTTTGGTAGTACTGATCGAGCAGCTTGCCTTATAGCCTTTCTTCTATCGGTGTTACTCTCAAACATTTCTTTGGGTAATGAGTTTTCTAAAGCCTTAACAAGTTCCGTGTAGCTTTCTGCTGCGTGTATTAATGCTTCATCTAAGACTTGCCGTGCTTCTGTAGAGGATTGTCTTTCTGAGGCAAGGGCCGGTGGTATTACAAATGTTCCTTCGTTTTCATCCACGTATCTTTGAGATCTCTGACTATATGCAAATCCAGCTCTATGCCGGACCAGTTCATGAGTAAGACTTCTGGAAACACCGGTGACTATGAAACCGTAGTTTACGTGCTCAAAGACACTACCATCTCCCGAACTTAAAAGGTTGTTTATGAAATCAGTAATATCTCTCCTGCCTCTACCGTAACTCATGTAGCACATCCTGGCAGATATCTCTATTACCGCAGCGGATTCGTCATCGCCTGCCCTGACTGAATCAGGTATAGGAGGTACATTTTCATTTTCGAAAAAATTTGCGATTTGGGACCAATTAACAGCAGGTTTAGTGACAAGATAAACACTAGGTTTTTCTTTGAATGACATAAACTTCTCCAAGGAGCTTTAATTTGAGTGAATCTTATCACTTAGCCTTGGATTTTGGCATTCTGTGGTGGCTAAATATACTGGGTGTGGCACCATAATTTATATTGGTGAGCAGGACTGCCTCGTGCTATAATGAAGGTTGGCAAAAAAATTAGTCATTGGAGTATTCCGGCATTGGCAGAAAGAAAGCGAAATTATGAATTAATTATGGCACTCTCACCGGTTGCCACCGAGGCAGAGGCTACAGTGATCGTGGATGATGTTGAAAAATTTATTGTATCTTCAGGCGGGGAAGTCACTGGAAGAGAAGAATGGGGTGTTAAAAGGCTGTCGTATTTGGTGAACAATTTCCAAGAAGGAAGCTACTATAAGGCTGATATTCTGTTGGAATCATCGGATGTTAAAGAATTGGAGAGGACATTGAATGCAAATCAGGATGTACTGGTGCATTTAATTTCCAAGTCATAATTACTGAAAGGGTGGTGGGTTTGTCATGACGATGAATAAAATTCTCATAATCGGTAATTTGGGGTCGGATCCCGAAATGAGGTATACCCCTAACGGGAACCCTGTTACATCATTTACTGTTGCGACCAATCGGCGATATAGAACTGGTGATGGTGAAAATAGGGAAGAAACTGAATGGTTCCGAATCAGTGCATGGAATCGGTTAGCTGAAACATGTAATCAATATCTGCAACGCGGCAGCAAAGTTTATGTAGAAGGACGATTGAGTAGTCGGACCTATGTTGGAAATGATGGGGAGACCAGAGTTTCTTTGGATGTTAATGCTTCAGAGGTTCGCTTTATTGACAGCAGGGGCGCGACCCAAGGATCACCTGGTGGATTTTCGGAAGGAAGATCCATGCCAGAATCCTCAGGTCCCTCAGTAGAAGAATCGGGTGAAATCGAAGATGATTTGCCTTGGTGATAACCGATTATTAAAAACTAAGATTTATACCAGTATTGGAGTCATTGGATGACAACGGAAAATGAAAGTGCCCCACAAAGAAGACCTAACTCTCGGCCGAGATTCTACTCTCGAAGGAAGGTCTGTCAGCCTTGTGTAGATAAGAAGGAACTGGACTATAAAGATGTAGATTATCTTAAAAAGTTCCTCTCTGATCGATATATGATTGAAGCCCGAAGGAAAAGTGGGATGTGCGCAAAATGCCAAAGATCGTTGGCAAAAGCAGTTAAGAAAGCACGACATTTGGCTTTATTGCCTTTTTCACCTGCACAGAGAGGTGCTTTACCTGTTCACTACAGGCCTAGAAGCTCCTAGCAGTAAAAGTTATGTCCTACCATAGGCTAATTTATATTTCTGGGAAGTTTGAAATCAAGTGAGTTCTAGTCGTCCTTTACGTGTAGATAAAAGAAGGGTTGCTATGCAGCAACCAGTTTTAAGGCGTCGACAAAAGTTGACCATAGGGTTTTTGGTCGCGGCGTTTTTGATCGTGGTATCCATATTTATAGTTGGATATATGGTTGTGTTTGTAATGCCTCATAGAGAACTAGTAGTTCGAGTTGATGGTGTTGAATATACAAGGGGGGATTTGGTTGAACTCGTTAGAATTAGGCAAAAAAGTTCTGAATTTCTTGGCGGTACTTTTGATGCCAGTAATGGGATATTTGAATCTCTCCAGTTGATGGTTGAAAATGAAATACTTTCTCAGATGGCTCCATCTCAAGGTATTTTTGTCTCCGAAGAAGAGATAGACGAACAGATATCTTTGACAATGCGTCCAGAGAAAGACATGTCATTTGGTAAATCGGAAGAGCAAATTTTAAGAGAAACTGAAGAAAGACATTTGAATTACTTGAATACTATTCAGATAGATGAAGCCACTCATAGGTCTTTAGTTCACAGAGCGATTCTGAGAGAGAAATTTCGTCAGCAAGTAGGAGAATCTGTGCCTTTAGTTGCTGAGCAAGTGCACTTATTTAGACTTGTTATGCCTCAGACAGGCGAGATGGAAATAATGGGAGTGAAGTTTGAAGATGCAACTAGGGACACTACAGAACCAGACCGACTTCAGATGGCATATATAGAAATCGCGCGTGAATTTTCAATTGATATACCTGAAAAAGTCAGAATGGGAGGCGACATGGGCTGGATTGCAAAAGGGGTAATTCCAGATTATGAAAGAGACTTTTTCCTTTTGGAACCAGGAGAGTTGAGTGACCCAGTAAAAAACAAAGATAATATGAACCAAACTTTCTTTTTTATGATATCCGAGCGCCAAGCGGCGAGAGAATTATCAGTTGGCGTTAGAGAAGAACTAAAATCTAAGGCTTTACAAGACTGGGTTAATACAGAAAGAAGTAACCATGATGTATACGCGATTTTCAACTCAGATATTTATGATTGGGTTTTCCAACAGCTTCGACTGTCTTCCAAGGCTCCAACACCGACGCCTGATCCCCTTCAGTCTATATTGAATTCTGGATAGGGGCAGCTAATGAAAAATATGATTGGCGTTGGTCTTATTGGCATGGGGGTAGTGGGCTCAGGGGTCGTAAAGACCATCATCGAAAAATCAGATGCGTTAAACAGTCATGTTGGATTGCCCCTGAATCTGACAGGTGTTGCTGTCAGGGATATATCAAAACAGAGGTCCTTCGATATTTCTTCTGAGATATTAGTTAATGATCCTGAAAAGATAGTAAATGACGATTCTGTGAATATCGTAGTTGAATTGATCGGAGGTGAAAATCCAGCATTGGAATTAATTTTGGCAGCTGTGAGAAATGGTAAGCATGTAGTCACAGCTAACAAAGAAGTCATTTCAAAGCATGGTGCTGAGATATTTTCCTTGGCCAGGCAGAATAATGTAAGAGTGCTTTTTGAGGCAAGTGTGGGTGGAGGTATACCAATAATATCTCCGTTGATGCGGGATTTAGTATCTAACGATATCAGTTCGATTAAAGCTATTATTAACGGTACGACAAATTATATTTTGACCCGTATGGCGCATGAAGCGGCTGATTATAGTGTTGTTTTGTCTGACGCTCAGAAATTGGGATATGCAGAGACAGATCCGACCAATGATGTAGAAGGTATAGACGCTGCATATAAATTATCAATACTGTCTACCTTAGCTTTTAGAGCTAGTATTAAGGACACGGATATATATACAGAAGGGATCACAAAGCTTACAGATAAAGATTTCCAATACGCTAAAGAATTGGGATATTCAATAAAGCTGCTGGCCATAGCCACTCAAACCAATTCAGATGTGCTTGGAAGAGTTCATCCTGCTTTGATTCCTCAGGATCAGATGTTGGCTAAGGTTGATGATGTTTTGAATGCCGTTGAAATAGAAACTGACTTGACACAAAAAGTGTTGTTCCATGGTCCCGGTGCAGGCTCAATGCCGACTAGCAGCGCAGTAATAGCAGATATTGTAAATATTGCTCGAAGCATTGCGGGGGATACAGATTTACTGGACCCTGTGAGATTATCGGAAGATGTGAAAGTGGCCCCTATTAGTACACTGTCTACCAAGTACTATTTTAGGATTGAAGTGATAGACGAACCTGGTGTTTTGGGGCGAATTGCAACGGTTTTTGGAGACTGCGGGATTAGTATATCTTCTTTCATCCAAAAAGAATTGGAGGAGAAAGCATCAGATGCTGAGTTGGTCATTATGACTCATGAAGCAACTGAAAGTTCCGTAGATCGGGCGGTGGTGGGCTTAAGTGAACTTGGAGTCGTTAATCGGATAGGTAATGTTATTAGGGTAGTTGAATAGGTATTTTCCGTTATTGGAGGATTGGATGGACGCGTTAGCCATGTATGGTTGGAATCGTTGAAGTAGTTGTAAGAAAGCGAAGGTGGAGCTTTCGCAGGCAGGATTTCATTGTGAGATGCGAGATTTTTTTAATGAACCATTCTCCTTGGATGAATTACAGAAAATTTTATCCGGTGATGATCCATCTGAAATATTTTCCTGGAGAAGTCCTTCCTTTAAGAAATTAGGTTTGGCAAAATCAGAAGTGACAGCATCTCAAATGTTAGATCTTATGATTTCAGAACCAAGATTAATAAAGAGACCAATCGTGGTTTATAGGGGCCAGCGATTCACTACTTCAGAGTGGAAAAAAATTCTTCAGTAAGTTGACCTCACTCCTAGATAAAGGATAATTGTGAAAAATGATCGACTTGTCTGGAAAAGAAGCTATAGTCACTGGTGGTGGAAGTGGGATAGGAAGAGGAATTTGCGCAGTTTTGGCACTAGCCGGTGCTAGGGTATTGGTAACTGATGTATCAATTGAAAGCGCTGAGGAGACTCTTAAATATTGTGAAAGGTTAAACAATTTAACGGCCGCGAAGATCGATGTGACTGATATCGCGTCAATTGAGGAAACCGTTTCTCGACATGTTGCCGATCGGGGAAAAATAGATATATTAGTAAATAATGCGGGCATTGTAGGATCGAAAGATTGGTGGATGAGAGAGACCCCCAGTAATGAAGATTGGTTGGAAGTGTATGAAGTTAATCTTAGGGGTATGGTAAAAGTTTCTGAAAGAGTTGCGAAAGAATTTGAATCTCAGGGATCTGGAAAAATTGTAAACATTGCTTCTATATCAGCGAGGCAGGGAAGCCCAGATATACCGCATTACAGCACATCTAAAGCTGCAGTAGTAAGTTGGACCCAATCACATGCTTTAAAAATGGCCCCGCACAATGTGAATGTCAATGCCGTCTGCCCCGGTTTAATATGGACGCCTATATGGGAGGCTATTGCCAAGAAAAGATCCGAATTTGCTGGTAGTGTCGAAGTGGATGGATTGGAAGGGCGCCAACTTTTCGATCATACTGTGAAATCCTGGATACCACTCCAAAGGGAACAAACTCCTGAAGATATTGGAAATATTGTAGCTTTTTTGGTCTCTGATCTTGCAAAAAATATTACAGGCCAGTCTATCAATGTTGACGGGGGGCGGTTTACCAATTAATCAGGACATATTTAAAAGTGTTAATCCTGGGAGGATTTTAAAGAATATTTGATTGTCGTTTTCTTTTCACTAGGAGGATGCAGGGGATTAATCCTATTAGGCAGAGGATTGAGCCAACGATAAAGAAATTATGAAATAAAGTTAATCCTACCTGGGTCAGTTGGCTTTCAAATGCAGAGTCATTGCCACTGGGCGTTCCTAGTTCAGTGATATTTATATCTATGCCTAGTAGTAAATCTTGGAACTTTTGAGATCCCCATGCGGCTAGAGCGGCGATACCTAGAGCCATACCAAGAAACCTAGAGGCACTTATCATTCCTGCTGCAGCTCCCTCATTTTCTGAATTGACACTGTTCATGGCAGAAGCTGTTATGGGAGCTATTAGCAATCCGAATCCAAATCCAGCCATTAGTAGGTGAATGGACATAGCCGGATCATTGATGGTTTCTGTCCATAGGCTCATGAAAAATAGAGATGTTGCGCAAAATATGAGGCCTAAGTACCCACTCAGTCTAAGATCAAAGGTTTTACTTAACCACCCTCCAGCAACAGCTCCTATAGGGATTGCAATCGTCATTCTTAATAGAGTTAGACCTCCTTCAAGAGATGTGCCTGAAAGCACCGTATTAACCATCAATGGAATCGTGACTAGTGTAATTATCAGAGAGGCTCCATAAAACAAGTGGAGGACATTAGCGGCTAGAAATTGTGGATTTTTGAAAATATCGATTGGCAATATGGGATTGTTACGGGTTTTTGAAAGGAAATAGTAGGCTACTAAGAAAACTAAACCGGCAGAAACAAATGTTGCTAAAAGTGGTGTATTTACTCCGGATTGAGCACACCCTAACGTTATAAGACAAATCGCAGCAACTATTATTACTGAACCGAGATAATCCATTTCACCTTTTATCGGTCTATTGTTTGGGATTAGAAAAATAATACCTATTATTACCAAAAGTCCAATAGGAATATTTAGCCAGAATACCCATTGCCATGAGAAAAATTGAGTTATTATTCCTCCCCATAGAGGTCCTATAACAGCTCCAGCTTCTGCACATGCACCTGTGATGCCCATAGGTATAAATCTTTCTTTACCAGAATAAGAGTCTGTAATAATGGCAAGAGTGACTGGTATCAAAGCCCCAGCCCCTATAGCTTGGACGACCCTGGTAGCAATGACCCAATTGAGGGATGTGCTGATTTCTAAAATATATGAAGCTGAATTTCTAATGTAGGAACTATCGTGATACGAATACGTCTCCAAAACCCCTAGGGAATTAGTAAGCGCTGTCCCTATTGAGCCGAGTATGAATACTGACATGGAGGCTATGTATATGAATTTTCGTCCATATATGTCAGATACTTTGCCCATAATGGGCATCACTGATACATAACCTAATAGATACCCAGTAACTGTCCACATTGCTCGGTCTAGTTCTGTCACCTCAACCATCAAATCTGACATTATCTGAGGTAGTATCGTTACAACCACTGTTTGGTCATCTGCGGCAAAAAATATTCCTGCAAACACAGGAATTAGAGCAATATTCTTGTGGGATAGGTTTTGCATAAATTTAAGGAATACCCTATTTCAATGGATGCTCTATAAATAGGGCCTCATTAATTTTTGAGATAGTTATTATTCTTTGGATTGTATTATCAGGTTCTGACCTATCATATTCATTCAATTTACCGTAAATGATTGCCCTAGTTAAATAGTTTGTAGTTTTATCTATCCATATGCTTATTTCGACCTCGTTCTCCGTAGTTTCTCCGATTATGTTTGAAAGAGCAGAAGCAGGCATAGAACCTCTAATATTCCAATATGTTTTGCCAGATGACTCGATGGAAGGCGAAGTAACGCTATCCAGTATTTTTTTAATGCCTTCCTCCGGCTTGAAGAAGGAAAGAACGGTCACTGTTCCCTCAGTGCGTTCCCATTTTTGTGTTAATGGATTTAGGAAAAATATCTCGTCATCAATCGTGATTAACTTACCAGAAAGAGTTAAATTACCGAATAAGAATTTACCCTCAACCAGCATTGCGTTATCACTAGATATGAGCCCCTCAGCTTTTGAAAATACAAGGTCACCTATTTGTGTTCCGGATACATTTTTGTGCGACAACTCAAATTCAAATGACGAAATGTCCTGCATTGATAACCCACTTAGACTGAGGATCTCTTTGGGTGTCTTTGTGATTTCCATATTTGACTTTGCGTCGCAAGAAATGGTCATTGCGCCCACAAATAGAATTATAGCCAAAATGGCGGAAATACCCGTTCCAAACATGGTCTTTCACCTTAAATAAAAAAGCCCCGTTCCAAGAGCGGGGCTTTTCACAATACAATTTTAGATCTAGGCTATGTTCGATTTCTTACCAAAATTAATGAACCGACTCCGGTTATGAAGATTCCCAAAACTGCACCCATCATAAGCAGGTTAATTATTAATTTTTCACCTACGCTTGGTAGCCCTAGTCCTAGTACACTACCACCGCCGCTAGAGTCACCTACAGCAACGGTTGCGGTTTCAGATCCAGGAAGCTCTTTAGCTTCAAGGACGAGAGTACCCATTTGTTGTGCGCTTGCTCTAGCCTGATCTGAGCCTCCCTCTCCTGTCGAAGGAGAAATAGTTCCGTCTGTATTGGCATCCCAGCCATTTTTGGCAGCGGAAAGTTCATTAAATATTTTGTCAACAAATATATTTGCTACTGCCGCGCTAGTTTGCGAGGCTACATCGTTGTCAGCTGTCGCTTTCGCAGCGGTTACCCATGCCGAAATATTAGCAGCTGAGGCAATTACTCCTGCCGCTCCTTCAGCTAGATTACCGTCTTCCACGTCAACCTCTGCTGCTGCAGTAGCATGAGCTGGTAATCCGTCTGCCAACTCAGCGATTGCGGAAGCATCGGCCATTGCGCTAGCCGTTGATGTTTTGATTTCATCAACATCTGTGGCACTTTGGGCAACAGCAATGTTT
>RQOP01000014.1 GCA_008373095.1 SAR202 cluster bacterium
ACGAGGTAATAGTGAAACCTATTCACTGGGATACTTAGAGGCCTGCAGCTTTGAAGGCCATTTCCACAGGCTCATAAACAAATTGTTTGACAGGCCTGATGTGCTGAGCGAACACTCTGCATCTATGTGATTGTTTGAAGTTATCTCCCTACTTCGGGTTTATGGATGATCCTTCCGAAGCGGCAATAAGAATATAGAATCGATAGTATTCGGTCAAGTTTTCGAGGCTAAATTTAAGGTAATTCTGAAATTTTCAAACCCTGAACATGGGATTGCTACCTTTTATAGTCGCAGCTCCCCCGCTTAGTGCTATTGGCGACCCGTCGGCTCTCCAACAAGCTGCACCATGAATGGAACCATTTGAGTCAAACAAAACTCCATTCATACCCCCCGCGACCCGATCGACAGCTTCTATGGTATGCCCTTTTCGTTTCAAAGGCTCAACTACATCCGGAGATATATCTGGTTCCAATTCAAGATTTTGGCCTTGGGTCCAAACTCGAGGGGCTTCAACTGCCTCCTGAAGAGACATGTTGTGGTCTATGACATTGATTATTCCCTGTAGAACCGATGGAAATATTCGGCGACCCCCTGGCGTTCCTATAGACAAGAAAGGTTTTCCATCTTTGAATACAGTAATTGGTGCCATGCTGCTTAGAACTCTTTTACCTGGCTCTATTGAATTAGCATTCCCCGGATGAGGATCAAAGTTGTACATGGTGTTGTTTAAAAGAACTCCTGTGCCTGGAACCGTAACTCGAGACCCAAAGGCATCATTAAGAGTTTGCGTCATTGAGACGATGCTTCCATGTTCATCAGCCACTGTAATGTGAGTAGTATTATTTGATTCTGTAGCGAAAGCAGATGGATTGTCATGCTCGAATGCTGATGCCTTAGAGAGATCAATTTTCTGACTGCAATGTCGTCCATATTCTTTTGATATAAGGCCGGCGACGGGGACATCAACAAAATCGGGGTCTCCCATGTATTTAAACCGGTCAGCAAAAACTAATTTAAGAGTTTCTGCAAGTAGGTGAATGTATTCTACGCTTCCAAATTTCATGTCTGCGACATTAAAGCTCTCCATTATGTTGAGGGCTTGTATTATGTGTGTTGCCCCTGAGCTTGCAGGCCCGACTCCTACTATTTCATATCCGCGGTAGGTTCCTCGAACCGGCTCCCTGTATTTGATTTTGTATTTGTTTAGATCGTCCATTGATACGATTCCATTATTGGATTTCATATCCTTGGTTATTGCGTGACCCAAGCGTCCTTCTGTTAGGGTGGTTGTTCCATTGTGAGCTATATCTTCAAGAGTTTTTGCGTAATCATCATTGGCAAGGATGTCTCCTGATTTCAAATGGACACCTTTGTTTACATATAATGATTTACTTGCAGGATATGTCGATAGGATTTCCTTGTTGTTTGCCACAATTCCGGAAAGGTAATCACTGACTGCAAAACCTTCTTTCGCAAACCTTATTGCTGGTCTAATAACTCTTTCAATTCCTAGTACCCCGTATTTTTCTTCTACATGACACCAAGCTTGAAGTGCTGCAGGAACTCCTACTGATAGGTAGCCATACCTGTTTTCTTCATTTAGTGTTTCCATATAGTCAGGCCACTCATTTGAGACAGGTGCGAACATGTTTTCTGTTGCCGCCAAAGGGGCGGTGCAATAATTGTCAATTGTTACAGATGATTTATCTCTAGAGTTGTAATAGTTGATAAATCCAGCACCAGTTATACCCACCATCATTGGTTCCACAACTGAAAGTGCGAACATCGTCGCTATTGCCGCGTCTATCGCGTTTCCGCCGGCGGCGAGCATTTCTATTCCCGCAAGAGAAGCCAGGGGATGGTTGGACGCTACAACACCTTTTGAACCGACTACTTCTTGCTTATATGTAGGGCACATCTGTGGCTATATCTTCCCGTCTATAACAATATCTAGTAGCGCAGGACCATCTGAAGCTAAGGCTCTGTCAACAGCACCGGCTATCTCATTCGGGTCTGTTACACGCTCGCTGTGAAGGCCCATTCCTTCGGCTATAGTACAAAGATTGAAAGGAGTAACGAAGTCGGAATAAAGGAGATTGTCTCCCGCCGGTTCAGGCTCGTTAAGAATTTCTTTTTGGTAAACATTAAAGTTGGTCTTGAGAACCCTGTACATTCCGTTATTGCAGATTACAAATATGCAAGGAATTTTATCGTTGGCGGCTGTCCAAAGGCCCTGTATGGTCATCATGGTACTACCATCACCTAGGACTCCGAAAACTCGTCTATCAGGGAAAGCGCATTGTGTCCCCATTGTTGCTCCGATACCTCCACCAATCGACTGTCCACGGACACCTCTAATATCATTCCGTTCAGTGGCTGGAAAATAATGACGCATAGCAGCTCTGTTGCTAATTGAATCGTCCACTACAATTGAATTCTTGGGAATAGCATTTGATAGCTCGTACATCATCCTTGCCGGTGACATTGGAGTGCTGTTCCATTTTGATTTTACTGATTCTTCATATGCTTCTTTTTGAGATAACGCGTCGGAGACTACTTGCGATTTCCTAGCCTTCACTATATTTTGATCGACAGTTTTGGAAACTTCCGATATTAGTTCGGCGAGACCAGTTTTGCAGTTTGAAATTATTCCTACATCTGTCGGTTCTGATCTGCCCACCCGACCAGGGATCGGATCTATGTGAATTAGTTTCTGAGACTCATCTAAGATTACGTCACCCCAGTAAAATAATTCATCTAATGTATCCATTCCTACGGTGAGGATTACGTCGAATTCCTTTAATGATTCTCGTGATTCTTGTGACCTTAGAGAATGCATTCCTTGGTACTGTGGGTGCGTGGTAGGAAAAGAGACTTCTGCTCCGCGTGACTGGAATACTGCCATTCCCAAGAGTTCCGCAATGTCGACTGACTCACTTATTGCATTATCGTCTGAGACCCGATCTCCTACCATCAGAGCAGGATTTTTTGCCTGAGATAGCAGTTTGGCTGCCTCTAAAATACCTGTAGGGCTTGGAATTACTTCGTCATGAACTTTTCCAGAAGGAACAATATTCATGTCCGCTATCCCTTCTAGAGCGTTCGCTGTGAAACCAACATAAACTGGGCCTTTTGGGTGGCTGTTTGCTTCGTTGAAAGCCCGTCTTAATACGCTTGGGATTTGATCAGGTAGGTCTAATTCCACCGCCCATTTGGTGACAGGTCGAACAAGTTCGGCCAGATCAGTTTTGGTCTCATTTATCTTTCTTGAGTCATAGTTGGCTGAAGTCACCACCATTGGAGTACCGGTGTTCAGGGCATCAAGCATCAGGGCAATTCCGTTTGCGAGCCCGCTGTCCACATGGAGGCTGACGAAAGATGTCTTTTCTGTTGAACGAGCGAATGATTCTCCCATACCCATGGCTACGCTCTCCTGTAATGCCATGATGTATTTAAATTCTGGGTAGTCTCCCAGCATATCGATTAGGGGACCTTCACTGGTTCCCGGATTACCAAAAATATACTCAATGCCTTCAGCTTTGAGCATTTCAAGTACAGCTTGTTTTCCCGACATGGTTTGCGACATTTTTGCCCCCTAGAATTTCTTTTTCCTGAGGGAAATATGGTACAGATTGAAGCTTATAACGGCAATTGTTCAAACTCATGCTAATATGCCGGTGTTGATATTTATTGAGAAAAAATTTACAGGATTAAGAAAAATGGCAGAAATCGCAGCAGGTCAGGCAGTTATAGAGCTACTTAGGGCCGAAGGGGTCGAGTATGTATTTGGAGTCACTGGTTTGACCACTAACAGCATGGTCACCCAGATGTATGGCCGCGAGGACATTAAATTCATAGATACTAGACATGAGGAAGGTGCCATATTAATGGCATACGGATATTCCAAAGCTACGGGTAAGCCATCAGTGTGTATGACCACTTCTGGTCCCGGAACTATAAATTTGGCTGGAGGTATGTCTCTTGCGTTGAAGGGTAGAGCCCCTGTTATTGCTATCGCAGGTGATACAGCGATGGAATATATTGGCAGGGATGGCGCTCAGGCATTTGATTTAGTAAATGTTTTTAAGCCGCTGACCAAAATGGCTGTTCAAGCAAATAAGACGGAAAGGGTTCCTGATTTGCTTCGAGAAGCATTTAGATCGGCTATGTGGGGCAAACAAGGTCCTGTGCTGCTGGATATTCCCAGAGACCTACTGGATAAAGAGACCTTATCTGATGAAATGTTAAATCCAGGTCAATATAGAACCGTAAATCCAAAAGTGTCTGGCGACTTGAATGCGGTTCAGCAAGCTGCGGAGCTACTACTTTCGGCAGAAAGGCCATTATTACTCGCTGGAGGTGGTGTGGTAGATTCTGAAGCCTCTAGTGAAGCTGTCCAGTTATCTGATTTACTAGACATGGCCATGGTTCCATCCTACGGTCATCATGACGCAATACCAAACAGTCATCCTAACTATATAGGGCCGCCCGGTGGCAGAGGCTCTGGGGAAGCTCATGAGGCAATGGATAAGGCTGACGTGATATTGGCATTAGGAACCAAAATAAATCAGGCTTCCAGTTCATGGGACTACAGTGTTATCAACCAAGAAACAAAAATCATTCAGGTAGATATTGATCCTATAGAAATCGGGAGAAATTATCCTGTCTCAGTGGGAATTGTAGGTGATGCACAAAGAGTCGCTCAACAGCTAATCGAAGCCGTATCTGTAAAAGCTGCGGATGGTAAAGCCAATGACGCTTGGAAATCAGAATTTCAAAGTATTGCCAATAAAAGAATTCAAAGACTGGAATCAGAAAAAGCGTTGAGCGCAAACCCAATGATGCCTCAGCAGGTATACCCGGAATTAGCAAAAGCATTGCCAAAGGGTGCGATGGTTACAATCGACGCCGGTGTTGCTCCTGGTCTTGCATATGACAGAGTGTTTTTTGAGGAGCCTAGAACAATGTTCAATTACGCTGGCCAGGGTGCGTTGGGTATGGGATTCAGTGTGGGCCTTGGGACAAAACTCGGAAGACCAGACAGGACGGCAGTAAGTCTTCATGGTGATGGGGGTTTTCTTTATACCTGTGGGGAGTTAAACACAGCTGTTAGACACAATATTCCCTCCGTCAGTATTGTTTTGAACAACAGTTGCATGGGTGCTGAGAAATCTCAACAAAAAGCCTTGCATAATGAGAAATATGTGGGGGTTGATTTGGAAAATCCAAGATTCGACAAATTAGCTGAAGTATTTGGGGCAAAGGGTTACTATGCTGAACATCCATCAGAGATAGCGGATACAGTTGCTGAAGCCGTGAAAAGTAACGCTCCTGCAGTAATTGAAATTCCAGTTCAGGAATATTTCCCTCCTTCTGCACCTACCCCCCGCTAGAAATCGTCGTTTATTGTAAAAAGGAGAACAGCGTGCCAAAACCTACAAAAATTGAAAAACTGGAAACATTTCTTTGGGATAGATGGTTGCTGTTGAAGATACATTGTGAGGACGGGACTGTTGGCATCGGCGAAGGAGGAGTGCATGGTTGGCAGAGACCCACGAAAACAATGATAGAAACTATGGAACCCTATCTGCTGGGTCAAGACCCTCACAAAATTGAACATCATTATCAGTGGCTCTATCGATCTTCCCATTTTATGGGATCGGTGGTTCAAGGTGCCTTGTCAGCCATAGATATAGCGTTATGGGACATAAAAGGAAAGAGATTAGGTGTTCCAATTTATGACCTTATGGGTGGTAAAACTAGGGATAGTGTTCGCTGTTACATGCATGTTGGATCAGGGGAAGGTGGTAGTGCAGAAGATTTGGCCAATGATGCTTTAAGTGCAGTTAAGAAGGGTTATACAGCTGTAAGGTTTTCACCTTTCCCATCTGATTACTATATGCACAAGTCGTATAGTGAATGGGCAGATGAAGCAGTTACTAGGGTTGGTGCGGTTCGTGAAATGGTCGGACCTGACGTTGATGTATGTGTCGAAATACATCGCCAGATGAATCCTGCGGAAAGCATTTCCTTAGGTAGGAGGTTGGAGCAATTTAACCCATTTTTTTATGAAGATCCGATGCTTCCTGATAGCCCAAAGATAATGGGTGAAATAGCTGCTAAATGTAATATTCCTATTGCAACCGGAGAAAGATTCACAACAATTTTTGAGTATCAGCAGCTTTTGGAATCCAACGCTGTTTCATATGTTCGTCCAGATCTTTGCCTGTGTGGCGGACTCAGCGGATCGAAAAAAGTCGCTGCGATGGCTGAAGCTAACCACGTAAAAGTTATCCCCCACAATCCCTTGTCTCCAGTAAGTACTGCGACCTGTGTTCAGTTGGATGCCTGCATTCCAAATTTTGCCCTGCAAGAATATACAGGTGAAGATCAGCCGCCCAAGAGCGAACTCTTTGTGGAATCACTGGAGATGATAGATGGGTATCTCAAAGTACCTGAAGGACCAGGTCTGGGAATTGAAATAAACGAAGAGGCCTTATCGATGCCAGAAAATCCTAAGGTTTTGGACACTCCTATTGGCTTTGATGGTTCGGTACAAGATAGATAGGGTTATTGGTACGTTATATTAACTTTGATTGAAATAAACAACGTCATCAGCAAAAGGTTTGTCGCTGTCTTTGATCATGCCAATTTGACCTCTGCCCATAACTGAGTTTTTCCTACCGTCTACACTAGGATCAGTATATTTGTCATACCAACTCTCGAGTTGTTCTAATAGTTTCCGGCCAATCTCTTGATGAGCGTCTGATCCAAATAAATTGATTTCTTCATCGGGATCATTTTCTAGATCATATAACTCGTTGTCCCCAAATTGGTACCTGTGAACGTATTTCCATTTATGTGTCCGAATCATTCTAGTTGGTCCGTATTCGTCAAGAACGTAGACGGGCTTATCTGACCCGAAATCTCTTCCTTCCAGCAGATTAACAAAACTTCTCCCTGGAAGATTTTGTGTATTTTTTTGCTCTAGGCCTACATAGT
>RQOP01000015.1 GCA_008373095.1 SAR202 cluster bacterium
GCTCAAGAATTCCCTGATTTCGTGCCTGAATGAGTGTGAGCCGGGTGGGATTCGAACCCACGACACTCGGATTAAAAGTCCGATGCTCTGCCAACTGAGCTACCGGCCCATTTTGTTTCACTAAACAACAATTCTATATATAGAATTTCAGGTCTTCAAGAACAAATCCGTTTCCTATCGTAGATTTTCTTGAGTTATGGGTGCGATTGAACAGATAGAAGATGGGTATCTGGTTAAATATTTTCCGATTATGTGTTCACTTGTAATTGTTCCCCATGATCTGGAATCGTTACTAGCTCTTCGGTTGTCACCGAGAACAAAATACCTTCCAAGTTCAACTACGTTTGGTCCCCAGTTGGAACTATCATTTAGAGCAGGATCTAGGTAAGGTTCTTGGAGCAGTACGCTATTTACATATACATTCCCGTTGTCAATATGAACGCTGTCACCTTCCTTGGCTATCACCCTCTTTATGAAATGCCGAGTAGGATCTTCCGGATATGTGAAAACAATTACGTCACCCTTATTAGGATCCCCAAATAGAAATTTTGCATTTTGACCAGAATCATAGTTTTGAGAGAAAAAATCAGAGCTATTTTTTGGTATTTTCCAGTAAGCAAGTTTATTGGCCAAGACACAATCACCCTGGTTGATATTCGGTGTCATACTGGACCCCTCAACTTGGTAATTCTGGATTGATATGTACAAAACCGAAAAGACAAACATGGCTAGTATGGCTGTCTCAACAATTTCTCGTATTGCCCTTTGGATTTTTCTTTCGTAAATATACATAGCATCTAATTATATCTTTTAAGGCAAGAAATGACTTTATAAATAAGGTTTTCATATACAGTAAAGTTGTATCCTTCTATTGGTAAGTATTTACCTTGGATACAAAATTTAGAGGTGACTAGATGAACAAAGGTGTTGTCTTAGCTCTTTTTATATTGATTGCTGCCTTCGCTTGCTCAAGTAATGAACCTGCTTCCAACACCGGTATAGGGTCTCCTGAGCCAACTGCCTTGTCTCCCGTGTACGCCTCTTCTTCTACATTCGGTGAAGAAGGGAGGGTTAGAGGTGTTGCCAATTTAGATTCTCTACACGTCGATGGAGCAATTGGTGGTATAAGAGTTTCTGGAACAGGCACCGTCTCGGTGGAACCAGATGTGGCCATTCTTCAGGTAGGAGTTGAGGTTTTCGCAGGGAAGGTAAGTACGGCAAGATCGGAAGCCTCAAAGGCGATGGATTCTGTAGTTTCCGTACTTAAAAAAGAAGGGGTAGAAGAAAAGGATATACAAACTACTAGGTTTAACATTTATCCTAGATACGATTATGAAGAAGTGACCATAAATGGGAAAAGGATTGGGACGCAAGTTCTTACTGGCTACACTGTAAACAACACGGTAAAAGCAAAAATTTATGAAATTGATAAAGTGGGGGAAATAATCGATAAAGGGGCCGATGCTGGGGGTGATTACGCTCGTATTAATGGTGTTGATTTTACTGTTGATGATCCGACTCCATATCAAACCGAAATACGGAAAATGGCAGTTGAAGACGCTGTTGGTAAAGCCCAGGAATATGCCCTGTTGACCAATGTGGAGCTGGGTCCAGTAATAGAATTGAATGAGATGACTCCGGGATCCGTACATTCACCTTATGAGGCTGATTACGGAATGAGGATGATGGCCGCTGCGCCCCCTACTACTTCTATAAGTGCCGGTCAGTTGGAAATCAGCCTGACTGTTAACACTTTATTTGCTATTAAATGATACTTGGATTGATTTCAACGGTGGGTTCTTTTGCGCAATTTTGTGAGCTATTGATAGAATCAACGCTCATTTATACGGAGAGTTAACATGGTACTTAGTGACCGGACTATAAAGGAAGAGATTCAGGCAGGCAGGATAGTAATTGAACCGTTGGGGGAAAATGCTATTCAACCAGCTAGTGTTGACGTGCATCTCGATAAAACTTTCCTTGTCTTTCGAAATTCCAGGGTACCTTATATAGATGTAAGGCAGAGTGCCGAGGACCTTACTGAAAAAGTGGAAATAGAAGGGGATGTGCCTTTCATGCTGCATCCTGGAGAATTTGTATTAGGTAGCACTCTAGAACATATAGAACTACCTAATGATCTAGTTTCAAGGGTGGAAGGTAAGAGCTCTCTTGGTAGACTGGGATTGTTAATACACTCAACAGCTGGTTATGTAGATCCGGGGTTCAAGGGACATCTGACGCTTGAATTAAGCAATGTATCTAATTTACCGATAACCTTGTATTACGGTATGAAAATAGGCCAGTTATCTTACGTTCGCCTGAGCACTGATGCTGAATTTCCATATGGTTCCCCTGAATTAGGCAGTAAGTATCAAGGTCAATCAGACCCGACCGCAAGCAAAGTCCATCAGGATTTTGAAAGAAGGTGATCCATGTCATATATGGACATGGCTATAACTGCCGGAAAAAAAGCTAGAGGCCTATCAAATCCAAACCCGCCTGTAGGGGCAGTTATAGTAAAAGGTAAACAAGTATTATCCGAAGGATTTACTGGAAAGCCTGGTTCTCCTCACGCAGAGATAATGGCCATATCGGCGGCAGGGGACAATGTTCGGGACTCCACTTTGTACGTGACTTTGGAACCTTGCTGTCACTTCGGAAGGACTCCTCCCTGTACTGAAGCGATTATCAATTCGGGAATAGCTAAAGTTTTTATTGCTGTGGAAGACCCAGACGGCAGGGTTTCTGGAAAAGGTGTTGAGCAATTACGAAAGGCTGGAATCGAAGTCGTATTAGGTCCAGGCAAAGAAGAAACCAAGGTCGATTTGGAAGCTCACATCAAATTGTCCGAAACTGGTTTGCCTTTTGTGACCGCTAAATTTGCTATGAGCTTGGACGGAAAAATTGCTTCTTCTTCTGGGGAATCTAAATGGATAACAAGCGAAGAATCTCGTATGGTTTCTCATGCAATGCGTCTCGAATCTGACGCCATTATGGTGGGAGTTAACACAGTTCTTGTGGATGACCCTAGACTAACAGCAAGGCTCGAAAACCGGAACGTGGATAGACAACCCCTCAGAGTAATAATAGATTCTGATGGTCGTATTCCTGTTAACAGCTCTATGTTGTCTGAAGATGGGTCTACTTTTGTCGCTACTGCTAGGAATGTGCGATTTTCAGATAGGATAAAGAATTTGTCGACTAGAGCCTTCCCAGATAAAAAAGGTAAAGTGGATCTGATTTCTGTTCTGGAGTATTTGGGAAAAATACCAGTCTCATCTGTATTCGTAGAAGGTGGTTCTGAGATTCTGGGTTCATTATTTGATCAAGGTTTAGTTGATAAGGTGGCCGCTTTTATTTCACCTAGTATTATTGGTGGGACTGATAGTCTGGGGGCAGTTGGTGGAATCGGAGCGAAATTTATGTCTGACAAATATGTGTTAACTGGGGTGAAAAGAGAATTTATTGGGTCAGATATTTTAGTAACGGGATATTGCAAAAAAGGAGTTTGATGTTTACAGGTTTAGTGGAAGAACTGGGGATCATCTCAAAAATTACCCAGACTGAAATATGGATAGAAGCTTCCGTTGTGATGAAAGATCTTGGGATTAAAGATAGTATCTCTGTTAACGGTGCCTGCCTAACGGTAGTAGATTTGAAGGAAAATACATTTCGAGTTGATGTGGTTCCTGAAACTTTGAGCAGAACGGACTTAGGGTATCTTGCCATTGGAGACAAAGTGAACTTGGAAAGATCTGCCCAGCTGGGAGGTCGACTAGGAGGACACATTGTTCAAGGGCACGTGGATGGAACTGCCGCAATAACTTCTATTGTCGAAGACGGAACATCCTGGTCGATAGAATTTCAAATTCCGAATACTTTATCTAGATACATTGTCGAGAAAGGTTTCATATGCGTGGACGGTGCTAGTCTCACGGTTGTAAACTGTGACGAGAAATCTTTTAGTATAGCTTTGATACCGTACACTAAAGACAACACAGTTTTGGGGTTAAAAAGGGTAGGAAGCACTGTAAATATAGAAACTGACATTATAGGTAAATACTTAGAAAAACTGTCGACCGGAGATCAAGCCAATATAGAATTGGATTGATAGTTGTTCCGAAGGACGAACACTTATGCCATTATCCAAAATAGAAGAAGCTATCGATGACATAAAAAACGGCAAAATGGTTATCGTTATTGACGATGAGGATCGTGAAAACGAGGGTGATTTGACGATGGCTGCGGAAATGGTAACCCCCGAAGCTATTAATTTTATGGCTACCTATGGGCGAGGCTTAATTTGCGTTCCCATGCTGGGAGACCAGCTTGATCGCTTAAATTTGCCTCTAATGGTTTCTAATAACACCGCTAGCTTGAGTACCGCATTTACGGTGTCTGTAGACTCATTAATAGGCACAACCACAGGTATTTCAGCATCAGATAGATCCGATACCATCAAAGCCCTTATAAATGAGGACACAAAGCCGGAAGACTTGGGCAGGCCCGGGCATATATTTCCTTTGAGGTACGTTGATGGAGGTGTTTTAAAAAGAACAGGACAGACTGAGGCCTCAATAGATCTTTGTAGATTGGCAGGTTTGGAGGAAGCGGCTGTGATTTGCGAGATTATGGCCGATGATGGGAATATGGCAAGAATGCCTCAATTGGAAGATTTTGCGAAGCAGCATGATGTAAAGATAGTTAGCGTAGAAGATCTGATTGCATATCGTCGCATGCATGAGAGGCTAATAGAGAGAGTGGCCGAGGCAAGGGTCCCCACTGAGTACGGAGAATTTAGAGCAGTATCCTACAGCAGTGTAGTTGATGTTCAGGAGCATGTGGCCTTCGTAAAAGGTGATATCAAAGATAATGAACCTGCGTTAGTGAGAGTTCATAGCGAATGTCTTACGGGAGATGTGTTTGGGAGCAAAAGATGTGATTGCGGCTACCAAGTTCAATTAGCTCTTGAGGCCATTGAAAAATATGGAAGTGGGGTTCTCCTTTATATGAGGCAAGAAGGCAGAGGTATTGGTATTCATAACAAATTGAAAGCTTACGCACTTCAGGATGAGGGGTACGATACAGTCGAGGCTAACGTAATGCTGGGATTTGCGCCGGATCCTAGACAGTATGGAATCGGGGCCCAGATTTTAGCAGACCTGGGTGTTCAAAAAATGAAGCTACTTACGAATAATCCTACGAAAAGAGTAGGGTTAGAAGGTTTTGGGTTAGAAGTTGTAGAAAGAGTCCCTATAATAGCCCCCCATACAGAAGAAAATACTAAATACATGGAGACCAAAAGGGAAAGAATGGGACATATTTTGGAACCTATAGAGGATGTGGCCGGAGATGGATCTGGTGATTGATGGTGAATTGAACGCTGAAGGCATGCGTTTTGGGATTGTAGTTGCCAAATTCAATGATTTCGTAACCTTAAAATTGTTGGATGGTGCAAAATCTGCCTTGTTAGAAAATGGGGTAGATCCAAGTGATATAACGGTCGCGATGGTACCCGGTTCTTTCGAAATTCCTGTGGTAGCCGACAGCTTGGCTTCCAGTGGTAATTACGATGCTATTATTTGTTTGGGTGCGGTCATCAAAGGCGAAACAGATCACTATGAGTATGTTTCAAAGGGAGCTTCTGAGGGTATAGCCAGAGTTGCCCTAGATAATCAATTACCGGTTATGTTTGGCGTACTTACCACCCATAATGTGGAGCAGGCTTTGGATAGGTGCGGCGGCAGAAAAGGTAACGAAGGAGAGAGTTCTGCCATATCAGCTATCAAGACCATAAATGTGCTCAGGCAGATTAACAATAACAGTTAGAATAGCTGTTATTGTTTTTGAGTTACTGCTCTTTAAAGAACCTGTCAAAGTCACGGAATTGAAGCAAAATGCCCAGCGTTGATAAATTACAGGAAGAAGTTACCCGTTTACTTGATGGGAATATACGATCCCTCTCTAGGCTTATAACATTGATCGAATCTACTCCAGATGTGTTGGGTTTGATATACCCGAAAATTAGGAACACTGGAGGCAAAGCCCACATTATAGGCATTACGGGACCTCCTGGGGCCGGTAAAAGTACTCTTTCTTCGACCTTGGCAACCCACATTAGAGAATCTGGCAGAACTGTTGCAATTCTTGCCTGTGATCCCAGTAGCCCTTTTACGGGAGGATCCGTCTTAGGAGACAGGGTAAGGATGCAATCGCACTACACTGACCCAGGAGTTTTTATTAGGAGTATAAGTAACAGGGGATCGAGCGGTGGTTTGTCTAACTCTACCTACGGAATTACTACCTTACTGGAGGCATTTGGGTTTGACGTAATTTTATTGGAGACAGTGGGGGTTGGTCAGACAGAGTTGGATGTGATGAAAAATTCTGACACTGTGGTCGTGGTAATCGTTCCTGAATCCGGGGATGCTATACAAACAATGAAAGCAGGTCTTATGGAGATAGCCGATATTTTTGTGGTAAATAAATGCGATAGAGCGGGTGCTGATAGGATGGTAAGAGATGTTAGAAGCTCATTGCAACTAAATGACGATCACAGTGATTTGGCACCTATTGTTAAAACCAGGGCAGATGTGGGTGATGGTGTTTTGGAACTTCTTTTAGAGATTGACACTTTGCGCGGAAACCCCGAGTTTCCACAAAATATTGATAGGCTGAGATCGGCTAAGAGATTGGATGCATTGCGTTCTAGTGTTCTTCTTGAGATGGAGTCTATGTTGGATACAATTTTGACAAAGGATAATCCGGAAAATGAACCAGCATTGGCATCTCTTATAAATGAAGTTGAGATAGGGCAGAAGGATCCAATTACTGCGGCTAGAGCTTTGCTCAATTTGATAAAAGGTAATAAGTGAATCGACAATATGGATATGCTGATAGAAGAAGAATTATTAATAAATATCCAGAAAGATGCGTATGAATTGGCTATGTCTGCTGGTAAATTGCTTCAAAGGTATTTTAGGGATCCTTTGACTGAATCAGAAGTTTTGAAAATTAGTTACAAGGATGCCAAAGGAAGAGATCCGGTGACTGCGGCTGATAAGGAAGTTCAAGAATATCTTTCAGAACAAATAAAAAAAAGATATCCGGATCATGGGATCGTTGGTGAAGAGGGAGATTCAACCTCAGATTATCTTCCTGATATAGTCTGGGTTCTTGATCCCTTAGATGGGACTCGTAATTTCATGCATGGGTTTCCTTGCTATGCCTCTTCAATTGGAATTATGTTTAAAGGTGTTCCAGTGGCAGGAGCAATATTTATACCATGGCCAAATCAAGACCCTGGTATTGTCATACACGCAAGTAACGGCAATGGCTGCATGGTAAATGAAAAGGCCTTGGAAACGCCTTCAATTAAAGAAGTCGACCCTAATGCAATTATTACGCTTCCTGGATCATTTACAGGTAGGTTTAAATTTGATGGGCAATTTGCTTCTAAAGCTGGCGAACCTCGCATGGGTGGCAGTATAGCTTACGAAATGTCATTAGTGGCTTTAGGAATAACTGAGTATGCAGTTATATCTGGGTCTCACCTATGGGATGTATTAGCTGGAATAGTTTTGGTAAACGAATCTGGCGCTACATCTTTGATGCAAAATGTGGGGAATTCCTACAAAGGTGATACGGGAGTTTGGTCTAAATTTGAGAACGTTGTAGATCCTTGGGAATCGGGAGTTACCAAGGTTAGTGATGTCAGAGGGGGAGTTCCCCCACTTCTATTAGCACAGTCTGGTATCGCAACTACCGTGGCATCCAACATACAGTTAAGACAGAATCCGATAAAAAAGATTGCGAAATCAATATTTTCTCAAAATATCATTTAAGCGTAACAAAACTCAGAAGAGAGGCATGATTTTATAGATGAACATATATTTTGATGTTGACTACACCTTGATAGCGATGGATGGTAGTTTAAGACCGGGTACAACAGAAGTATTTGAGAGTCTATTAGAGGATGGCCATTTCATTTATATATGGTCTGGTGTTGGTATGCGTACCGATGATATAGAGAGGTTGGGGCTTTCAGGGTTTGTTTCAGGTATTTTTGTAAAGCCTATTACTGAATATGAAGTCGGGTTAGAAAGATTTTCGGTATCTCCAAGACCCGATTTTGTGATTGATGACCACAGGGAAATTGTAGAGGCGTTTGGTGGTGTACATATGGAGCCTTACTATTTTCGATCCGCAGAAGATGGTCAAATGCCGGAGCTATATGATGCAATAAAAGATTTCTCTTCAACTGGTAGTTCAGACCATAGGGGATTCAAGCCAGTTCCGAAAAAGAAGTAGATTAAACTATGTCTGTTATAAGGATTCTCTCGCCGGAAATAGCTGCTCTGATAGCTGCTGGAGAGGTGATTGAACGCCCGGCATCAGTAGTTAAGGAATTGGTGGAAAACTCCTTAGACGCAGGAGCTGACAGAATATTTATCTCTACTTCAGCTGGAGGAATGAACTCAATTGTTGTGTCCGATAATGGTAAGGGGATTGAGCCAGATGAGGTAGAAATAGCTTTTGAAAGACACTCCACGAGCAAGATATACACAGAATCAGATTTGGACGCCATAGAGACTTTAGGGTTCAGAGGGGAAGCACTATACAGTATATCCTCCGTTTCACAGTTGGACATTGCAACTAGGGCAATAGGAGAAATAAAAGGTGTCCGGATAAGTTTGGATAATCAGGTACTTATTTCAAAATCATTCGCAGGTATTGACTACGGCACAACCATTTCGGTTTCTAAACTTTTCGACAGTTTCCCTGCTAGGCGGAAATTTTTCAAATCTGAGTCGACTGAGGCCAATCGTATATATGCGCTGGTACAAAAATTCGCTATATGCAATCCAGATATCGCCTTTGAACTTAACCAGGGGACATCCAGACCATTTAGGACATCAGGTACAGGAGACCTAACAGATGTTATGGGTGCGATATTCGGTATCTCAGAGGCTTCGAAGATGTTAAGAATTTCAGAAGATTATGATCCGGATTGGGAAGGTCCCATTGTGTCCGGGATTATAGGTACTCCAAACCAAAAACGTTCTAATAGATCTCGCATATTTTTGTTTGTAAATGGGCGACTAGTACAGAGTAGAACGCTTTCATATGCCTTCGAACAAGCATACAAAGGGTTCTCTTCAGATAACAAGTTTCCCGTCGGCGCAATCATGTTGCGAATTCCATTGGATGAGGTTGATGTGAATGTTCACCCGGCTAAAACTGAAGTACGTTTTGCAAATGAAAATCAAATTTTTGCTGCGGTGCAAAGCGCTATTAGAACTACTTTACTTGGATACTCCCCTGTCCATTCAGTAATAAATTATCAAAGCGGTGAAAGGAAATTCACAGAAAAATCCGACCCTTCGACATTTTGGCCAAGCGCATTAATTAATGCCGGATTTGAACACGATGAGAATTCAAATACAGATAATGTAGCGAATATAAACACTTCCATCCCGTACCAGGAAATTCTTCCATTGCTTAGAGTGCTTGGGCAAGTATCTGATACTTATATTTTATGTGAGGGACCTGAAGGTATATATATTATTGATCAACATGCGGCCCATGAAAGGATTATTTATGAACAAGTCGTCGCCGATGCTAAAGATAAATCCGTTGAAATTCAGATGCTGCTCGAGCCTGTTCATATTGAACTCGACGAAAATCAAGAGGCATTAATTGATGAGAACAAGGATGTTTTCGAATCATTGGGAATGACCCCTGAACCATTTGGTCCTAGTTCTTATTTAGTACGTACTGTGCCGAAAGTGTTGTCCGAGGCTGATCCGAGAGAATCTTTTCATAAAATGCTGTCCGCCTTAAGTGAGCAAGTCGAATTTAAGTCTTGGGAAGATAAAGCAGCATATTCCATCGCTTGTCACGCCGCGATAAGGGCTGGTAAACAAATGTCTTATCAAGAAATGTCTCTTCTTGTGAAACAATTGGAATCCTGTCTGCATCCCAATAATTGTCCGCATGGTCGTCCGACAATGATAACTATATCCAATACCTTCTTAGAGCGAGAGTTTTCAAGAACATAGTGAAAAAACTTCTGTTTTTTTTAAACTCCAATATCTCTACGTTTAAATACATATAGCGCAGTAGTAAAACATACAGCTGATAGACACACCATTACGATCAAACTAGTGGTATTTAATCCATTCACTAGCACTCCAGGGCCGTCATAATAGTTAAAAAGGGAAACGTATTTTAATGAATGCAAATTGTCTGATATACCTGACAATACATTGAAAACATAACTGATCCCCACAAAACAGCTTCCAATAGCTAGTGCGAGTCCCTTTCTTCCCTTTAAAGCTTGGGTAGCCAAAGTTAAGTTACTGATGGTTAATCCAAAAATGCAGCCCATAACAGTCGCAGAGAGTACATTGATCAAAGACACATCAAATGGAAAAAGGAAAGAACCTACGACGATACCGAGCCATAGGACCCCCCCCATAATTGCCAGTTGAGCGAAAATGCCGAAGGATTTTTCGCATATAATTCTCTCTCGACTTATTGGGCTGGCTAAGATAAGTTCAATTGTGCCTGATTCTTCTTCAGAACCAACTGCGGATGCTCCCGCCGATATTGCGATAACTGAGATCATGATAGGGAATAACAGGCCGTACAGTTCTATTCCTAACCAAACTTCGGGACTTATGGAGGAGTCTGTTGGGATTGGTCCCAACATTGCTTCCATTAATGCTGGGGCATTATCCAACATATCATCGAACTCCCCTTTAAAAGGGTCATAAAGAGAAGTGAACATTAAGGCTAATGCAAACATGCATATTGACCAAACAGCAATACTCTTCCATCTAGACATAAGATAAATATAGAACGTGGTGTTCAGCATAAGATCAAACCTCGTAATATTTCATGAAGACATCTTCGAGGTTTGTGTCTTCTTCAGATAGATCTATTGGGTGTAAATTGGATAGCTTACTAAGAAATTCTGAAACGTTACCCGTAACAGTTACCGTGACTTTGTTCTCATTTTGAGTTATATCGGATACTGAATTTATTCCCTTAAATTTTTGTGTGTCGATGGGTTGCTTAAAGGTTACTGTATATCTCCTTATGGTGAAGTCAAAGTCCTCTTTAATGTTTTCAATCCCGATTAGTTTGCCTGATTTTATAAATGCGACTTTGTCACAAATGGTTTGAACTTCATTGAGGTCGTGAGATGAGACGAAAATACTATTTCCCATCTGTTTCATCTCAAGGACCATTTCATAAAAAATTTGTTTCATTAAAGGATCTAATCCGCTAGTTGGTTCGTCCAGTATGAGCAGCGCTGGTTGATGCATGAAGGCTTGGATTAAACCGATTTTCTGTTTGTTGCCTTTGGATAGGGTTCCTATTTTCGCTTCTAGCGATATTTGAAGACCTTTAGCAAGCTTTTCCACATAAGTCCAGTTGGTACTTCTTCCCAACCTCGTTAGATATCTGATGAGTTGGAGCCCAGACATTGAGTCATACAATGAAATGTCGCCGGCTAGATATCCAATATGCTTTTTGATTTCAACGCTGCTTTTTACGCTGTCGAGACCAAATATGCTTATTTTCCCATCTGACGGTGTAAGAAAATTTAGTATTGATTTTATGGTTGTGCTTTTGCCGGCGCCATTTGGACCCAAAAATCCAAACACCTCACCTTTTTCAACCATTAACGTCAAATTTTCAACGGCTGGACTAGACCCGTAGTTTTTTGAAAACCCCTCGATTTTTATAGGTAAATCGGTTGTCATGTAAAATCGAAACCACTTACTAAACTTCGCCTTCTTCTAAATCTGATGAATTAGGGGTATCTTGGCCGCCTGGAGGCCATTCTATTTTATGATCTAAGCGCGATACTGGGATGGCTGGTACTGTCTGTATTTCGACTCCAACTTTAACTCCCAATTCAAGAGAAAATCTTGCAGCTGCCTCATTGTCCGGAGCCTCTAGAATAGTGATGAAGTCGTGATCGCCCAGGACAGCATATAAGCCCATACAATGGACATCGGGTAGATCACTAGAATGGGCGGCATGTAACACTATTTCAGGGTCCTCATTTACCAGATGTCGCCCCTCTTGAGTGAGTGTCATTAACAAAAAATAAGTAGAAATTTTGTTGCTCCCGTAGGTTTAACTTTTTGGGAAAGAGAGAAAATGAGTTTTGAGATTACCAGTTCAAAAGGCACGGCTTTTGGTCTTTCCAACCTTGATCTGATGGGAAGACGGTGGTCATCATAACTCTTTCTCGATCTCCGTCTAACCAGGGTTCTACAGTTGAAATCCATTTTTTATAGTGAGGAGCATTTCGATGGGCTTCTAAGGCGGCATCGTTTTCATAAACTTCGTAAAGGTGAAATTTGTTCGGATCTTCAGCGTTTTTTAGTATGTCAAATCTGTAACAACCAGTTTCATCTCTGACTGAGCCCTGACTGTCACCAAAACTGGCCTCAGTAAATTGCTGTGCATAACCATCTTTTACTTGTATTGTGACAAATATTGAAATCATAATTTCCTCGGTTTATCTGTAGGTTTCAGTGTACTAGGATTGTCCTGGTATCGTGAATTATATCAGTCGCATGGGTATAAACCTTGCTACTTGTAGCTTAAATTTCATCCAAGACTTCTGCTGGGTGCCTTAAATGCCATTCGGTTTTCTTTTGAAAGTGATTTGCCAGGCTGAGAATTGTGTTTTCTGCATATGCCCGTCCCACAAATTGGATCCCTGTTGGTAGGTCAGCTCGGGTAAACCCATTAGGGACTGAGATAGCTGGTAATCCAACGGCATTGCCTAGCGCCCCAAGTGTATCCTTAGCATTTCCTCTAATGGCTCCTCTGAATTCGTCTTCTATAGGTGATGCCGGATTTCCTCGAGTCGGGCCGCATATGGCGTCATATTTCGAAAGTATAGGATCAACTATTTGTGCTATTTCATCTCTTAATCGTATGGATTTTAAATAGTCTTTTGCTAGGACCGATGTGCGTGCATATGGCCCATATCTATCTTCAGGAGCGGTAAGAAGACTTGCTTTGCCAGTATCAGTGAATTCTTCAAAAATAGTTGCTGACTCTGCTAGCATGATGGTCCTGGTGATAGCTTCATATGGATATTCAGGTAAATTAATTTCCTCGATATCACAGAACTGCCCCAGTGTCTGTAAGCTGTGTTGGAAATTATTTGAAACCTCGCTATCTGCGTTTAGGGTAGCATCTGAGAGAACAGCTATTTTGAATGGTCTTTCAGGCATATCGTGATTGTAAGCGTATATATTGTCGCTTGCTGAAGGATCTCTGGAATCTGGCCCAGATATATGTTCTAGAACAATTCCACAGTCATCTGCAGATAGGCAAAGTGGCCCTATTTTATCTAAAGACCAGCTTAATGCCATCGCTCCGTATCTACTCACTCTTCCGTATGTAGGTCGTAAACCAGAGACACCGCAGTTATTAGCTGGGGATAATATTGAACCCCATGTTTCTGAGCCTATAGAGAATGGTACTAGTCCTGTGCCTACAGCAGACCCCGAACCACTTGATGAACCGCCAGCCCAGGTGTTTTTGTCCCATGGGCTTTTACAAGGGCCAGTAAGGGAGGCATTTGGTTGTCTATAGCCCATTCCTCCGGCAAGTTCTATCATGGCCAATTTTGCGACCAATACAGCTCCAGAGTCACATAATTTTTCTATTACGGTTGAGTTGTATTCAAAGATTTGATTTCGGAATGGCTCGGCTCCCCAGGTTGTAGGAATTCCATATTTAGTGGCGAGTAAATCTTTAGCTCCAAAAGGAATGCCGTGCAGCAGACCTTTGTAATTGCCATTCATAATTTCTTTTTCAGCTATAGCAGCTTGATCCAAGGCCAATTGTTCCGTGACTGTAACTACAGAATTATATTCCGAACCCAATTTATGGAGTCTACCCAAATAGTATTTTGTGATTTCTACCGGGGACATATTTTTTTTCTCAATATCTTTTGCAATAGAGCGTAAACTTTCAAACAAGGGAACCTTATTCATCAAAATCGCTCCTGTATGGCTGGTATGTATTTAATGGTGGAAAACTGTGATCCAGGTTGGCCAATCTAATTTCTTTGGCGTTATTTACTATGCCTTTTATGGATTCCTTGATGTTTTCAAAGTCATCCTCTGATATAAGATGACCAAAATGAAGATAGACCTGATCCCACAGAAGTTGTTCCTCATTTTTGTTGTCTGTCGAGCCCATTATTTGCCCTCCTGCAATTTCACTTGAGTCCACAAGTCGTCTTGGTCTTTCAATGGCAATTCTGAGAATGTTTTACCTTGTCGACTTGCTAATTTTTCCATAGATTTAAATCGGGAAACAAATTTTCTGTTAGCATTTCTTAATGCTTTTTCGGGGTCAATTTTACTGTGCCGACCCATGTTCACGACACTAAATAATAAATCACCAAATTCTTCTTCAAGTTCTTCATATGTTTCTGCTGATTCAAATTCAGATAATTCTTCCAAAATCTTTCCCCGAATTTCATTTGAATTGTCCCAATCGAATCCAGTTCTAGCTGCTTTCTGTTGTATTTTTTGGGCTAAGGATAAACTAGGTAAATTTTGCGGAATCCCGTCCATTGTGGATTTCCGAGACTCTTTTTTTTCTTCCTGTTTTATTTTTTCCCAATTATCTTTTAATTCCTCTACTGAATTAACCGTTTGACCGGCGAAAACGTGTGGATGCCTATGGATATACTTTCTTAAAGTTGATGCAAATACATCTGATCGCGTAAATGTACCTTCCTCTTCTGAAATAGAAACCTGGAAAGCCAGGTGTAAGAAAAGGTCTCCTAGTTCCTCGAGCCTTCCAGAGTCACTTTCAATTTCAATTGCTTCTACTAACTCGTAACATTCTTCCAATACAAGAGGTGATAATGTTTGTAATGTTTGTTCTTGGTCCCATGGGCATCCTTCTTCGGAGCGAAGTTGGTCTACAAGTTCGAGTATTCCATCGAAGGTATCAGAGAAAGATAGTGGTCGGTTCATTTATTAAATCCTTTATACCCATATTGACACTCCGAATGGAGCATCAATAAGCTTAGTACAGTATGAAAAAAAGAATTTTCCACATCATTTTACAGACCTTGTTTTTTATTTGTGTTCCGGCATTTCTAATCACTACTAATGTCAGATTGGTACTGAATTCAGCAACCCTTTATGACTATGGATTTAATAAATATAAAATTGAGAAATATACGGGAATTGAGTATGCGCAGTTACAAAGTGCCGGACAACAAATAAGAGATTATTTCAACAATGACGAAGATAATATAACGATAAGTATTTCACTTCATGGTAGAACGGTCCCAAATTTGTTTAATGAGAAAGAAGTGCTTCATATGTATGATGTTAAACAACTCGTAAAAATGGTTTATTCAGTCCAGTTGTATTCTGCAATATTGATCGTGATTGCCTGCCTCATGGTATTCATAGATTCATCGAGGAAATGGAAAAAAACCATGCCAAGGTATTTTATGAAAGGAGGGTGGCTGACATTTAGTTTGGTTTTGTTAGTGGCACTTTTGGCTTTGGTTGGGTTTGATAGGTTGTTTTTGTATTTCCACTTGGTGAGTTTCAGTAATGATTTGTGGATACTAGATCCCAGACATGACTATTTGATAGCAATGTTTCCCCAGGGGTTTTTCTTTGACTGCACGGTCGCCATTTCAGTATTGACTTTATTGGAAGGTGCTTTCTTCGGGTTGTTGCCTAGGTTGCTACGGCTTTTGAAGATCGTGTGAATGGGATTTTTTGTCCTTAAAGAGTGCCGTAAATGTTTTTTGCATTCACTACTATGGCCACTCGAGAATCTCGTTTCATTGCTTCGTCATAGTCATTCCAATCTGGGTGTTCCTTACCTGCTGCTGATTTGTAGGCTGCCCGAAGTATTTCTTTCAAAGTGTTGGGGTCGGTGGTGTCGTCAGAGAAAATAGTGGCGTTACCTTCTAGGACTACATATGGTCTCCACTCAGAACTTGAAATTAGAAGAGAGCAATCCTGGTTTCTACTAAGATTAATAAATTTTGCTCTATGTTTTGTTGTAGTGAAGATTGCACCACCTTGATGGAATCCAACTGTCACGACACTGAGTTGTGTGGCCCCATTTGATCTTGTGGTCGAAAGCACTGCGTCATGATGGTCAGCAAGAAAACTTTCTAAATCTCTCTCTTGGATAGTCATTTTACGGGTCTCCAAATTAACTAAAATTCTTCTTCAAATAAATAATAATCTGTCTCATACATTCCAAGGTTCTTATAGACTTTTTGTGCGTTTACATTATCTCTTTCAACATATAACCGAATCCCACAACAATCTTTGCTTGCTTTGCAACGACTGATCACTTCATTATGCATTAGGCGATATACACCTTGTCGTCTATAAGCTTCGTCGACGAAAACACTTTGTATCCAGAAAAACCATCCATTGCGCCAGTCGCTCCATTCAAAAGTGACCATAAGACTTCCAATAACTTTTGAATCGACTTCAGCGATTACATAGAAGCCTCTGTCTGAGGACGTCAACACCTTCTCAACCCCTTTTAAAACGGTGTCTTCATCTAGGATTTTTGATTCGGTTTCTAGAGCCATATTTCGTTGGAAATTTGAGATCGAGGCCGCATCTGATGTTGTTCCTTCCCTAATTGAAATATGATTCATTGTTGACCTCTAATTCTGATTCTGTATATTAATAAAGTTCTAATTATAGATTCGGGATCAATAGAATTGGCCTAGGAGTATATGACAGGTGGAAAAAATCTACACTTCATTTAATGAATCTGTGTCAGATATATTCGATGGCGCTGCAATTATGGTATCTGGGTTTGGTGGTACCGGAGGGACTGCACAAAATCTTATATTAGCTCTGAGAGACCAAGGTGCCAAAAATTTAACGATAATAAGTAATACGGCCGGTTTGGCTAGTATCATGGGGTTTGGTACTTTAGCAGGTGAGACGCCTGTCGATGTTGGAGTTTTGATAGATAACGGCCAAGTTGGAAAGGTAATAGCCTCTTTTCCCGTATCTCCTTCTCCCTCAAAGAAGAATTCATTTGAGACATATTATCAGGAAGGAAAAATAGAGTTGGAATTGGTGCCCCAAGGTACTTTAGCTGAACGGATTAGAGCTGGAGGGTCCGGAATACCTGCCTTTTACACCCCGACCGGGGCAGGAACACAGGTTTCGGAAGGGAAAGAGACGAGGGATTTTGAAGGTAGATCTTATGTGCTTGAAACCGCACTAAAGTCTGACTTTGCTCTAGTGAAGGCTCATAAATCGGACCCTTTAGGGAATCTTTCATATAAAGGGACTTCCCAGAACTTTGGTGCTGTTATGGTGAGGTCCACAGGAATTTCAATTGTAGAAGTTGATGAGATAGTGGATATAGGTGAGATAGATTCCACCGAGATCGCAACTCCGGCTTTATTTGTGGATCGAATAGTAAAAGCTTGAAATTTATTTAGCTACATTAAGAGGTTTTAGTATGGCAGGTGATAGATTACCAAGAGAGGTAATAGCTATGCGAGTCGCTAGAGAACTACAGGATGGTGATGTGGTTAACCTTGGTATAGGAATACCTTCCCTTTGCTCTCAATATGTTCCAGAAGGGAGAACGATCCTTTACCACAGTGAAAGTGGTGTTTTGAATTATGGGCCTATGGCTGATGAAGGTGAAGAGGATGATGATTTAATAAATGCGAGTGGGCAGTTCATAAAGCAGATGCCTGGTATGTCATTTTTTCATTCTGCCGATGCATTTGGAATGATAAGGGGTGGACACATTGATGTGACTGTTTTAGGCGCCCTACAAGTCTCAGAAAAAGGTGATTTGTCTAATTGGATGATTCCCTCAAGGGGAATAGGGAATGTTGGTGGAGCCATGGATCTGGCTGTAGGAGCAAGACGAGTTATAGTAGCTATGGAGCATACCGGCAGGAATGGAGATCCAAAGATAGTTTCGCGGTGTACTTTTCCTCTTACAAGTCCGGAATGCGTTAGTTTGATTGTTACCGATATCGCGGTTATATCGGTTGAGCAAGATGGATTGGTTCTACGAGAAACTGCTCCTGGTTGGGAACCACGAGAAATACAAAATGAAACTGAGCCCGAACTGATATTGGCTGATGATATAAAGGAGATAGCACTATAGAGGCTATTGTAGGGTGAAGGTGGACCCTGTATCAGTTTTTGATATTTCTATTCGTTGATTGAAATTTTCCTTCATTGAGTCTACATGGGTTATTACCATGATTTTCTCAAAATCTTCGCTGATTGACTGTATAACCTCTATTAGTCTTTCTTGCCCTATACTGTCTTGAGACCCAAATCCTTCGTCAATAAATAATATGGGCAGGGGGGCACCTGACCTAGTAGCAAGTAACTTGGACATTGAAATCCTTATAGCGAAGTCAATTCTAAAAGTTTCCCCACCACTAAAAGTCTCGTAGCTTCTTGATCCTTGCTCGTCGGAAATTGTTATCTCCAGGGCTTCAGAAGGCAGCCCTGTGGCCCTGTCTATTCTGCCTTCTTTCAGTTCTAGGTTTATTACCATTTTGTTGTCGCTTAATCGAGCAAGCAATTCATTGGCTACATCTTCTAGCATCGGGACTGCCCTTTCTATCATGAGAGCTTGAATTCCATTCCGGCCGAAAGCAGAAGCCAGTTCGTCATACAACTGAATTTCTTTGTTTGCTTTTGATATTTCCAGTTCTGTTGACTTGATATTTTCCTCAGATTTCAGAATTTCCTCAATTTGGTAACGAGCCTTTTCTCTCAACGATGTAACGTGTGAGTTCTTGCTTTTTAATTCTTTAAGTTTGATCTCTATTGCGGCAATTTCATCATCGATACCGGATTCTTTTGATATTTTCTCTTCGATTGCTGATAGCTCAGTTTTCCAGTGTCCTGTTTGTGTATTTCTAGCTGTTATTATTGATTTATTGTCCTCAAGTAACTGGGTCGTAGATTTCAATCTGGCTTCGGAGTCTGATAACTGAGAATATGATTCTGCATAGGGTGCTAGTTTCTTAAGATCAGCCTCTAGGGATTTGTGATTTGATTCTACGGCGGTTAGCTCATCAAGTTTGGACTGTAGTACGAGTAAGTTTTGGTGTTGCCTAGAACAAAAATTTTCAGATTGAAGTTCCTGTTCTAATCTTTGGACATCTTTCAGAATAGTTTTCAGTTGGAGTGAAGCGCTTTCACATTGTGACAGGGTCGTCATTAATTTTGTTTGTAGCTTTCCAGCATCGGCCTTCTCCTTGAGTAAATTCGACAGACCCAATTCGGCTTGAATCACTAAATCTTGCCTTTTTTTATCCAAGGTTTGTATCTGGGCCATGTTGGATTGATATTGTGTCCTACTATTTTTCCCTTCTTTTTCCAGTTCACCGGCTATGTGACTTTTGTTCTCAGATGAAATAGATTGAAGACAAAGTGGGCAGGTGGCCTCAGCATGGTTGATGAGGTCAAACCTATTTCTACTATCGGACATTTGGGTCATTAATGTTTTGTTTGAAGCTTCCAGTAATGCTATTTCCTGTGAAATGGAAGCAGCTCGATCTGATAGCAGATCGTTTTTCTTGATAGTTGTTTCCAGATTTTTTACTGTGGTGTCCGCAAATATTATTTCCTGCTTAATTTTAGGAATGTTATCGACTGCTGGTTGAAGGTCGGTCTTTATTCGTTTTTGAATTGAAGAAATTTGTGATTCCAGTTTTATTCTCTCCATAGCAATTTCATTTTCTATTACGATTTTGCCTTCCTTGATTTGATGAATCTCAGCGACTAATTCTAAGGAATGACTATGCTTAGATTGCAGAGTTTTATATAGGTCGTAGCTAGATCTAATTTCTTCGGATCTGGCTAGCAAATTTCGTAATTCAGTTAATTCCTTTTCTAAACGTAACTTTTGTGCCAGCATAGTTTCGATTTCTTTTTCAGAAGTTTCGATTTGCTTGGTGATTACATTTCTATTGGAAATTTCTGTCGATATCATTTGCTGTTTTATTCTCAGGTTTTCCAAATGGGTGTTTAGAGTTTGTTCTTCCAAAGATAATTTTTGGGATTCAGATTTATAGGTTTCTAAGTCCCTTATCGCAGTGTCTTTTTCTTCGACCATTGGTAACTTGTTATCAATGAGAGCTTTTTTTATCGTAACATCGGTTCCCAAGTCTCTCGACACTTGTTTTGATGCTGCCTCAAGCGTTTCGTAATAAGATAAGTCCAGTATGTCGGCAAGTATTTTTTTTCTCTCGGTTGGCCTTGATGATGTGAAACGATTTGAATCACCCTGTTTTAAATACGAGGTATTTATAAATGTCTCATAGTCCATATTTAGCAGGGATATTATTTTTTCTTCGGTTTCTCTTATAGTGTTTGCCATAAGAGAAGTTGCTGTATCGTCGGTAACCAGAGAAAGATTTAAGTCTGACTTTCCAGCCGAAGAACCTTTGCTTTTGCTATAAGTTCGCGTAACTTTGTACCTGCTTTCATGTATGAGAAAATCCAGTTCTACAAACATGGATTGTTGATTTATGTTCACCAACTCATCATGAGTTTTGGCTCTTGCTTTTCCCCATATTGCCCAAGTAATTGCATCGAGCAAAGCGGTCTTTCCATAACCGTTGTTACCAGAAATACATGCTATATGAATCGGTTCTAAGTTAAGAGTAGGTACACCCTCACCGTAGCACATGAAATTTTCGACTGTTAGAGACAAAGGAATCATAATAGGCCAGCCGTTATATGTGGTTAACTTATTCTATATTTATCTCCGACCCATTAAGAGTACAGATACTTTTCAACGGTACAGCAGTTTTAACTAAGGTTTCGGCAAAACAGCCTTTTTTTGCTAGTTGGATGACTTCCATTAAATCCTCTGTTAAATGATCAGATTCAACATCGAAGTAGCTTCTCACTTCAGTTATGCCATTCTCAACGGTGCCGTCCATAACTGAACCTTTCAGGTAGTAATCCATTTCGACGTGCACTTTTGCAGAGTTAATCCCGATTTCTTTCATTGAAGCGTACCGCTTCAGATTAGTTAGTAGTCAAAAGCCTATACCACCTACAATATAAGTAAGCGGAGAAGGGTAGTTATCATCTCCTCCTAACCTAGGGGGTTCATCAGAATAAAAAGTGAATTTATCTCTACTACCCACGTGCAACATCTTTTCTAGATGTTCACATTCAACGGACACAGTTGATTTAAAGACCTCTTTAGGAAGTTCTGATCCAACTGTGGATTGTGGTATATCACTAGGCATTCTTGGGCTCTCCCTGTTGCGGATAAATATATTCCAGCATAGATTTAACATTGTAATTTGGATCTTGTGTAGTAAGGCTTTCAGCTGCAGCTGTTGCAGTGTCGATTGAAGTGAAGCAAGGTATTCT
>RQOP01000016.1 GCA_008373095.1 SAR202 cluster bacterium
TTTGGCACCAGTGACAGCTGGCAACGTCTCCAAGGTTGGAATAAAAAGCGTTTCACAAATGGAGCCCGGGAGGGCATATGTAGTTAATAGTTCTCCTTGCACAATAGCATTGGATGGGGAACGATCGATTCCCCTTCGGGAAGGAGATTCCGTTACTATTGTGCTGAGCGCAGATGGTCCACCTGTGATCGACCCACACAAAACCCTTCATATCGTGGGTAAGAAGGGAATTCTGTCTAAATCACCGGACTAGGATCCCATCAAGGATCTCACCATGTTGTAATCAGCTACCGCCGCATCTTTGTTTCCTAGAGCCCATAGTGCCATGCCTCGATTGTTGTAAGCGTACCAGTACTGGCTGTCAATCGCGATTGCTTTTGTGAAATCATCTACGGCATTAGAGTAGTCTTCGATGTCTGATAAAGCCATCCCACGGTTGTTGTAGGCATCTCGATAAAGCGGATCGATGCAAATGGCATCATTAAAATCTCGAATGGCATTTTCTGGATCAGCAATGCATCGGTAGCAAATTCCTCTGTTATTTAAAGAAATTGGGTCTTCAGGGTTAACTGCTAGGATGGAAGAATAATCAGATATAGCCTCTTGATAAACACCTTTGTCTAGATATGCGTTTCCCCTTTTGAATAAAAGTGTCGTGTCTTCTGGATTTGAATGCAGCATTGAGGTTAGTGATTCTATTAGATCCTGTAAATAATCCATATCGCTTTTGGAACTAAGGTCAGGATCATTCTTCCAATTTAACGACATCAAACTCTCCTTTATTACGCTTACAAAATTCTTGGGTGTCCTTCACCCTTAATTTCGCCGAAAATAATGTCTTATCAGGGAACATGTCAGGGTCATAGTAACCGATGTCAGTACTTTCATTCGAAAGATTTAAATAACCCGATATTTTTTCACAGAGAAATAGAGCGGTTATGTACTGAACCAATTTGCCGTCAGGATATTCGATGGCCGTATAGTCTGAAAGATCGGAATAAACTTTGATTAACTGTTTGGGGTTTACAAGTAGGTTTGTTTCCTCTTTTACTTCCCTAACAATGCAATTTTGGAAGTTCTCACCGATTTCTAGCTTGCCGCCGGGAAGCCCCCACCACCCTATGTCCGATCTTTTTTGTAGGAGTACATACCCAAATCTATCAAAGATTACTGCTGAAGCAGAAACACCAATTTCGTCAGGGACCTTTGTTAAAGCAATACCTCTGCAGTCAAGATAGGAATTGATATTGTAGGGATTAATGTTCATTTTGAAGCTGAGCCCACAATGTTGGGTATAGTAATTGGGATTCCCACATTTAAATTAAAAGTTTGATGCTCCACCTCAGTATATGGTGTACCTTCAATAATACCCAATATATCTCTTTTTAAGTGGCATCCTGTAGTTGCTAATTTCCACATTGGATCCAACAAATGTTGCAGCATTCGACCACGTAGACTTTCGGCAACTATATGTTCGTAAAAGAAAAATTTACCTCCCGGTTTCAGGACCCTGTAAATTTCAGAAATCACTTTTTCCACATCTTCCACCATGCATAAAACCAGCGTAGTCACTACAGAGTCAAAACAATTGTCCTCGAAGGGTAAATTTTCACCAAAGGACTTAACTATTTGGACATCTTTTCCAGAGGAGTTAACGCGAGCTATAAGTTTTTTCATCATGTGGATGTCGGGCTCTAGCATAGTCAATGACTTGGCGCTTACAAAGTAAGGTAAATTTGCCCCGGTGCCGCTTCCTATTTCTAAGGTGTCCCCCTGGCTTTTACCTGCCGTTAGCTGTCGGTAAGGTATGACCTTGGATTCCACAACAGAATTTAGTAAATCGTACCACTCTGCAAAGAACCATTTAGAAATTGACATCGCTAAACTGTCTTAATGATGGCATCCCCTGGCACTTATCTCATAAATTACTTCCACGATCCCATTCCGCACCCCAATAAAATGATCCCATCTATTCACCAATATATCCTGCTGCGAAGTTTCGATTAAAAGAGTATCTCCAATGTTGTAGTTGCCCTTCCCTTTTCGGCTTAAGATACTGTAGGAATCGTACATCTGATCAAAGGTTATATTTCTATCTCCTTCGATGCCGGGTTTAACCCCAAGTGGGCCACCTAGGCACTTTATACCAGCATCTATTACGATCTGGGCTTCATCTACATCTATCACAGTGGTCAATACTTTCCCCGCAAGAGAAAATTCCTCCATATATGCGGTTGGGCCACTCATGAGCGCATATGTACCACCTTCCACCTCAGTTACCCCATCTATCATAGGGGCGACATCATACGAGAATGTCTCACCTGAGGAAACTACTTTTATTTCAATACCAGCATCCTGAATGGTCTTGCCGACCTCTAAACACATATCTATGTATTTTTTTCCTTCCAGGAACCTGGTTTCTTTATCAGCAAAGCCTTCCACCGTTTGGTGACTCATTACGCCTAAAAATTCTACAGATTCTAACGAGTCTGCTAATTTGGCTAACTCTAATCCTTGTTGAGGTGTTCTCACGCCCGCCCGTCCCATAGAAGTATCAACCTCTATCAAGACCCCGATTTTAGATCCTATTGAAGCGGCAATTGAAGATAGTTCTGTTAAATTATCTTTGTTGTCTATGCATACCTTTATATTGGCTCTCTTTGCCAAATATGCCAGTCTTTTCTGCTTGTCGCTACCAACAACTTCACTCGTTATCAGCACATCTCTAATTCCCCCTTCCACCATAACTTCTGCCTCGGAAACCTTTGCTGCACAAACACCGTTCAGGGTTCCACCTATTTCAATTTGACGCCACAAAATATCTGGGCATTTAATATTTTTTGCGTGCTGGCGCATTTTGCAAGGGCTGTCTGCATAGGTTTCAGAAATCACAGAGAAATTAGATTCCATAGCCTCTAGGTCGATTATTAGACTCGGAGTTTCAAGGTCATTTATAGAGGTGCCTATGTTAGGTTGATTAAATTTCATATAGCTTTCCTGAAGTTATTTAAAAGCACCACGTGAATCAGTTGGTATTATCGATTGTAGCTTGTCTTCCTCAATGATATTAACGAAGTCATAGAGGTTGAAAGTATCTGAATAGCTTGCTGGGGCCAATAAAATTTTGTCACCTATCTGCAAATTCAATTTACTACTATCAAATATGACATAACCGTGCTCGGCGCTCATTTTCTCTATCTCTGCGTCTGGATAATTTATGACTGAAGGAACTCCTTGATCGATGCTTATGGCTTTTTGACCACAATCAACAAACGCTTTTCCTGGTTCTGGAGTGCTCATCACAGTACTGATTACTGAGCAAACTGTGTTTTGCGTTGCCGTATAAAAGGGATAGGTACCAGATATCAGCCCCGTTATTCCTTTCGGAATATCATTAAATTCTTTTTCCAATATTAGGTTGGAAGCATTAAGCAGTCGTTGATCAGAGGAAATTGAATTACTATCAAGATATTTGGCAGCAGATATTAGCACTTCACATGCTTGTTCCATAGATTCCATTTCATTAGCATTTGTGATCAAACCTTCGAATCGCAAATGCTCAAGAGTTTCCATGTTTTCGATGAGTTTTATCAATTCCTCATGGGTTTTGAATCCCACTGAGTCTGATTTATTGGGAATTTTTAGCAAAACGGAAATACGCCTTCCATGGGTTTTCTTTAAAACGTCCAAGTGAGAGACATTTGAAATTGACAAAGTTAGAGTTTGGGAATCCTGTAGGTGTCTCAATGAATCTATTTTGCGAGAACTAACAGGAGGCGCTTGAATAATTATGTTTTCAAATCCAGCTTGAAAAAAACATTCGGCTTGTTGGAAGGTATCGACAAAGATAGGAGATTTTGGATTGTAACCAGTCTGGGTGCGTGCGATCCCAGATGTCCCGTGGGTAGCAGTGTTTGGTATCAATTTGATACCAATTTTCATAAGATCTTCTGCCGTATTTTCTATATTCGTCCTTAGACGACTGTTATTTACAATTAATGCAGGTGTATCTAGATCTAAAAAATGCTGCCCAATGGGCTTTGAAACAGGTCTTTCCATTTATAATACCTTTAGAAACATATTGATTAATATACCAGATAGGGGATTTGTATAAGATATGCAAGCTCTCAGACAGGATGGAAGAAAGAACCATCAGATTTATCCATCGGGAAATGGTATCTCATATCGAATAACTGGAAAGGATGGGAAAAGGGAAGGCTTTATTAGGTACGGGTCTGTCGATTCCATTTATGTCGAGTCCATGGAGAGGCAGTCCAAATTTACCTTTTTGTGGCTTGCGATGCTGATCGTTATCCTTTTCATTGCTATGACCAGTTTGGATGGGTTCCTAATGAAAACAATTGCCCTTTGCCTATTTAGTTTGATGGGTTCGTTTCTATTATTTGATCACTATTCGCAGGCTAATCAATCATGTCTTGTAATCCAAACAAATGGTATGGCAACTAAATTCCCGCTTGGAAAAAATTTATCGAACCATCAACTTGAGCAATTGATGGAAGATTTACTTGGTCATATAGATGCAAATACTAGTCTGGAATCGAATAGCGAACGTATCTTTATTCCTAGGTAAGTCCAATCCGTAAATTAGGTACCGCGTCCATATCTAATTCGGACGGTAATCCGTTTTGTAAATTGAAGAAGGCAGCTGCCCCTATCATAGCTCCATTGTCTGTGCATAATCCCGGTCGGGGGGTGAAAACTGGTACATCCATAATCTCATTCATTCTTTTTCTTAAGCGGCTGTTTGCTGCGACTCCTCCACCTAAAATGACAGCTCTGGCGTTATTTTCTAAAACTGCTTTCTTAGTGTTTCGTATAAGGCAGTCCACAACTGCTTCTTGGAAGGCAAAGGAGTATTCCGTTGTTTGGTAATGACTTGGGCCATTACTTTCCAGGATTGGGTAGAATCCTTCAGATTCGGCTCTTCTAACTAATGCGGTTTTAAGCCCACTGAAGCTGAAATCCAGAGACTCTTTTATCTCAGGCCTAGGCAGAGGTAGAATTTCTTCTTTGGCTTCTTCTGACATTTTTTGTATTTCTGGGCCGCCTGGGAAACCTAAACCTAGAACCCGCGCCGCTTTGTCAAAAGCCTCTCCTGCGGCGTCATCTCTCGTTCGACCAATCAGTTGGTATTCAAGATGATCCGTCATCAAAACAAGGTCCGTATGTCCGCCAGAAGCTATTAGACAAACAATGGGAAACCCAGCTTTGTGATCCGGTTCCAAGTCTTCAAGCCATGCAGAATATATATGACCTTCCAAATGATTTATACCGATTAGAGGTTTTTCCCAAGACATTGATAATCCTTTAGCCGAATTAACCCCTATTAAAAGAGAGCCAGCTAAACCGGGTCCATTTGTTACCGCTATGGCATCAATGTTTTTGTATGTCATGGAAGCTTGTTCCAGGGCCTCGTTCACTACAGGGATAAGAGCTGTAAAGTGTTCTCTAGAAGCAATTTCAGGAATAATACCTCCATATTTTTTATGCATATCGGATTGAGAAGCCACTACATTGGATTTAATTATTGTACCGTCCGTGATGACAGCGGCTGCTGTGTCATCGCAAGAGGTTTCAATTCCTAATACATTCACTAATTCATACCCCTTAACTTTGATAGCCCGTCGCATATTGAAAAAGATTTATTAAAAACGGCACTACCCGCCACCAAAATATTTGCCCCGTTTTTTACAGTATCGGTTATCGTATTTGAATTTATTCCACCATCAACTTGAATCGACACTGCAAGACTTTGAGACTTAATTTGATTGGACAAGGTTGCGATCTTGCTAAGACTTTCTGGTATGAATGATTGCCCTCCTGCCCCTGGTACTACAGACATTACCAATATTTGGTCTACCATGTTCATCACATTTGAGATTGATTCAACAGGGGTGGCTGGGTTTATTGCTACAGATTTCTGAACGCTGTGTTTCCCCAATTCTTCTAAAGTGGCTTTCAGATCCTGACAAGCTTCATGATGTACTGTAATCGAATCGGCCCCAGCCTCACTTAGTTCTTTAAAATGTTTTTCTGGGTTAATTGTCATCATATGTATATCGATGGGCAAATCAGTTGATTTCCGCACTGCCTCTACTATGGGGGATCCAAAGGTGATTGCAGGGACAAATTGACCGTCCATTACATCAATATGGATGCCATCAGCGCCGCATTTTTCCGACTCTTTTATTTGTTTATCTAAATGAGCGAAGTCAGCTGACAATATAGATGGATATAATTTAAATCTAGTCATCGGACTCTTTTAGTTGTTCATAACCTCTCTCAATAGCTTGCTGGACCATATTGAAAGAAGTACCCCCGATAGTGTTTCTGGCGTTAATAGATGACTCTACCGTGACCTCATATACATCTTCTTCAAATATCGGAGAAAATTTACGATATTCTTCTAGAGATATTTCGCCAAACATTTTATCGAGACTAGATGCATAATCTGATAGGTTACTTATGATCCCATGAGCCTCCCTAAAAGGGACTCCTTTGGCGACCAAATAATCCGCTAAGTCAGTAGCTAAAACCATCCCGCCTTCTGCAGATTGCCTTGCGTTATCAGAGTTGACATATATCCCCGGAAGCATACCGGTAAACACCTCCAGAACAGCAGTTAAAGTGTCATGACTATCGAAAAACCCTTCTTTATCTTCTTGGAGGTCTCGATTGTAGGTCATAGGCAGTCCTTTCAATATTGTCAGCATTGAGACTAAATTACCGTATACTCTGCCTGTTTTCCCCCTTGAAATTTCGGCAAAATCAGGGTTCCTCTTTTGAGGCATAATACTGCTGCCAGTGGTGTATTCCGGAGGTAATTTAATTAGAGAAAATTCCTCCGTAGTCCAAAGAATTAATTCCTCAGAGAACCTGGAAATATGCATCATACAAATGGACGCGGCTGATAAATAATCAATGACAAAATCTCTATCAGACACGGCATCCATGCTGTTTGCGGAGATATTCGAGAACCCGAGTTCTTCCGCTACGTAATTTCGGTCCAAGTCGTACGGGAGCCCAGCCAGAGCACCACTGCCCAAAGGCAAAACATCGGTTCTTTGGGAGGCTTCTCTAAATCTAGTTTTATCCCTATCAAACATCTGAAAATATGCGAGGAGATGATGAGCAAAAAGGACTGGTTGTGCTTTTTGCAAATGAGTATATCCAGGTACAATTACGTCTTGGTATTTAGAAGAAAGGTCCAATAAAATCCGCTGTAATGTTGTTAGCTGGCTTATGACCGTATCAATTGACTCTTTTACAAACATTCGCATGTCCAACGATACCTGATCATTCCTGGAACGGGCAGTGTGTAGCTTTCCGGCAATCGGACCAATTTTTTCATGTAACCGGCTTTCAATGTTCATATGTATGTCTTCCAATTCCGGTTTCCAAGTGAAAGAGCCAGTTTCTATTTCAACTTCAATTTCTATCAAGCCATTTTGGATAGCATCTCTATCAGCTAAAGTTATGATTTTTTGTTTACATAGCATTGCAGCATGAACAATCGAGCCTTTTATGTCCTGCTTGTACAAACGGCGATCATAGTGGATAGAGACAGTAAATCCCCCCACTTTGTCAGATAATTGCTTTATTATTGGAGATTCTTTTTCGTAGCTGCTCATTGATTGGCCACCAAGGTGATTCTTTATTGCATATATATGATATACGACTGGGACTTTTTAGATAAATCCTATGCGGTTATGGTAGCTTAGTAAAATTAATATGACGCAGCTCGTTCAAAATACTGATCAATTTAAAAATACTTACTGTGTTATTGACCTTGAAACCACCGGACTGGATAGTAAGTCTGATGCGATAATTGAGGTCGCTGCTATCAGGTTTGATAAAGATGGAGTTGACCGGACATTTCAATCGTTTGTAAATCCGGGGCGAAAAATACCCAGATTTATTGAGGATCTAACAGGTATTTCTGAACAAGACGTCCACTCCGCACCCAAAATTGAAGACCTTAATCCTCGATTAGAAGATTTCATTGGTGATTCCGTCTTAATTGGTCACAATATTGGTTTTGATGTTGGGTTTCTTAATGAATCTGGTTTCAAGTGGGAAGGTGCTTCTTTTGACACCCTCGATATGTCGTATGTTCTGCATCCTACTCAGCTCGACTATAGCTTAACCGGGCTCAGCTTATTTTTGGACCTGGATATCTCCAACGCTCACAGAGCAATGGCAGATTGTGAAAATACCATGAGTTTGTTCATAAATTTACTTTCACAATTGCGCAATACCAAGTTACAGACGTTAGTACAAATAAATAATTTGGCTGCAAAAGGTGCTTGGGGGGCATTACCTATATTACAAATGATTCTTGCAGAAAAATTGGCCTCTGAGAAAGCAAACGCCAAAGAAACTCCTTTCGTGATATCGGGTGAAAAAAAACCGGAACCAATATCGACATCAAATCCTAAAGAGTACCCAGAATCCCCTGACCTAGATGAAGTGTTTTCAGACCATGGGACTCTTGCTGATTTGCTACCGGGCTTTGAGCAACGTAAAGAACAGTTAGATATGGCCATTATTGTGAAAGAAGCTTTCGAAGGAGAATCAACGGCCCTCATTGAAGCAGGGACAGGTGTTGGTAAATCAATGGCTTATTTAATTCCTGCCATGCAACATGCAAAAATCGAAAAACAAAGAGTATTGGTATCAACCAATACCATTAGTCTGCAAGATCAACTAATGGAAGAAGATTTGCCTATAGCGGCAAAAATAGTTGCCGGCATGGAGACTTTTTCTGATAGCAGGGTGTCCTATTCGGTTTTAAAGGGCAGGAGAAATTATCTTTGCCTTAGAAAGTTTCGTAATTTCGCATCTAGGGATCAGCTAGACAAAACTGAAACTGTTTTAATAGCCAAAATAATTGTTTGGTTGGATATCACCCAAACAGGGGACCAAGCTGAATTAAATTTATCACGTTCCCAGCACAGATTCTTATGGTCTAGATTGAATGCGGAAGGAGCTATGATGTGTGGAGGAGACAATGGGAAATGTTTCCTAAAGCAAGCTAGAGAAGCGGCAGGCAATTCTGATGTAGTAGTCATAAATCACTCGTTACTTATGGCCGATCTAAATTCTTCCGGCTCTGTCTTGCCAGATTTTGGGGCCTTGATAATCGATGAGGCTCACCATCTCGAAGATCAAGCAACACAAGCATTTGGCTTCCATCTGTCACACTCATTAGCAGGAGAATCCTTGGCTCATTTGCGAGGAAGGGATTCTTTGTTTTCTCAGGTGGAGAGGTTAATTGAGCCATTAAAAATCAATTCTGAAGACAGAAGGAATCTTCTTAACCTTGGGGAGGGAATTGCTTCTTCGGTGAGGGACTTGCAGAATGCATTTAATTCATTGTTTTCTTATGCAACGGAACTTATGAAGAATCTGAATTCCACGGGTAAATCGCTGAGCCCATCGGAAAAATTTAGATTGCAAGAGGAGGATCAGGCATCTTCCCTAGACGACATGATCCTAATTGGTGACGATATTCGGTTTCAAATTTCTTCAATATCTACTTCGCTAACAAGTGCCTCCCGCACGTTAGAAAAGTACGAAAACAATAGAAATGTCTCAGAAATACTAGGAGATATTCAGCACACGCAAAATTCCATGGCAGAAATCAATGAACTGATAAAGCATTTTTTGGTTGAAAGAACGGATGACTATGTGTACTGGGTTGCTGCAGACAATAATCCTGACTATGCGACTTTGTCGGGAGCTCCCATAGAGGTTTCCGAAAGATTAAACAATGAACTCTTTCAGCAGGATTTTTCAGTGGTGATCACTAGCGCTACTTTGAGTACGGATGGCGGGTTTGATCACATAAAACAACGATTGGGTATTGATCCTGAACATGAGCTGCTATTAGGATCACCGTTCCCATATGAAGATTTAGCTACGGTGGTTATCCCCAGCGATATACCGGATCCCAGGGATCCCTATTATGAAGAAAAGGTAGCAGAGAATATTTACAATGCGGCAATGGCAGCTGGTGGTCGAACCATGGCTTTATTCACGTCGTATTCCTCTTTAAGATCCGTCTTTAGGTTGCTAAAAGAGCAGTACTCTGATGATCATCTGGATATTCTTGCTCAAGGCATGTCTGGGACCCCTCGGCAATTAATTGAAAGAATAAAAAGACATCCAGAAACGGTGCTTTTGGGCACATCATCTTTCTGGGAAGGCATTGATGTACGGGGAGATTCATTGCAAGTGTTGATAATAACCCGCCTTCCTTTTGAAGTACCGACAGATCCTGTTTACTCTGCCAGATCTGAACGATACGCTAACCCATTTATGGAATATGCCCTGCCTAATGCTATTATTCGGTTTCGCCAAGGATTCGGTAGGTTGGTTCGTTCAAATCAAGATAGAGGCACCGTTTTTGTTTTAGATAGTAGAGTAGTTAATAGTAGGTATGGGCATAGGTTCATAAAGGCTCTCCCTGAGATGGAAATCAAACGTCCAGAATCTGGAGAGGTAGGAAAGGTAGTTTCTAGATGGCTCGGTATCTAACTTGATTTTAATTTCAAAACACCCCTATGACATTAATGAGACCTTGTACAGCGGGCAAGCCTTCCGATGGAACAAATTGAATAATACTGATGTGAATGAGGGAATTGTGGAGGGGACGAGAATCAGGGTCACCCAAGTCGAAGAGGGTATTCACTGTGAATTTGGGGGGGGCACGGGGTTTGATGAAAATTCCATGGAGAAATATCTTCGCCTTGACGATGACATGTCACTAATTTATTCCCACATGTCAGGGGACGATTATTTTAACCGGGCCCAAAAACTTTACAATGGACTTCACATATTAAGACAAGATCCATGGGAATGTTTAGTAACATTCATCTGCTCAGCTAACAATAACATTCCGAGAATCAAATCTTTGGTAAATTCTATGGCAATACATTGTGGGCAGCGAGTGATTGATCAGTTTGGTGATTTCTATGCCTTTCCAACCCCAAATGAGGTATTTGAGTTTGGAGAACATGGATTGCGATCTATCGGTTTGGGATTTAGGGCTAAATATGTAGCTAAGGTTGCAGGCATGATCGTTGAAGAAGAGACAGATCTTAAATATTACCGAACGTTAAGTTACGAGGAAGCTTTGGAGAATCTAATAAGATTTCCAGGAGTGGGAGATAAAGTTGCCAACTGCGTCCTTTTATTTTCAATGGATAAGCTGCAGGCATTTCCGGTGGATGTTTGGATCAAACGGGTGCTTCGTGAGAATTATTTGAAGGGTGGTGAAAAAAAAATTCCTGACAACGGCCTTCGGGTCTGGGCACAAGAACATTTTGGTCAATTCGCAGGTTATGCGAATCAATATCTTTTTCATCAAAAAAGATTAACCTGAACACCTCTTTTTAGTGGATCAATTTTCCTCGGGCTGTGTGGTAAATACATTTTCTGCGTCTATTTCTTCCGGTAAAAGCAGTTTACGCACAGGATAATTAATTTCTATCCCTTCAGATGTGAATCTTGCGTGTATTCGTTTCATTAGTTCACTTTTCAACACGAAGGTACCATTTCGGTCTACGGCTTGTATGAAAATGAAGAAATCTATATTGGAATCTCCAAAATTTGAGAATCCAAAAAACGGGTCAACATCTTTTATCGAATGAGGTGAATTTATTACCAAGTCGCTAGCTTCCTCTAGAGCTATTTTTTCTACTACTTCCATATCTGATTCGTAACTTACTCCGCAGGTAACGACCACATTCATGGCGGGAGTCGGGCTGAAATAATTGGTAACTATGCTTTCGGCCATTTTGGAATTTGGGATGATTACAAGGTTATTAAACCTACTTCGAATCTTTGTACTTCTCCAACCTACGCTTTCAACATAACCAGAAGGACCTCCATCCAACTCTATAAAATCGCCAGGTTTCAATTCACCTTCCGTGACAACATAGGTCCCAGCGAAGAAATTGCTTAGTGTGGGTTGGACAGCTAATGCGACAGCTAAGCCTCCTATTCCCAATCCCGCTAGGATTGGGCTAATAGAAATTCCTATGCTATCCACCGCTATAAGAGCTCCAATGGCATATACCGTGATTGGTAATACTCTCCTGAATATGGGCAGCAAAGTATCATCTAACGTAGTAGTTGTATTCGCCGATATATTCCTTAAATACCATCTGATGGTACGATCAGTTAGATGGGAAACAGTAAAAGTTGCAATAGCGATCGCGGATACCTTCCAAACTTGGAAGGCATAATCTCCAGTATTGTTTAGAGATATGAAGATTCCCTTGTCCAATTGAACCAGAGTGAGATAGGCAAATAGGAATCCTAAAGACAGAACAAGTAATACGACCGGCCCTTTAATGGAATCAATAAATACCAGGAGCAGACGGTCGCTGTTCTCCTTATTAATGCGCCTCGAGATTATAGCCAGGATTAGACGAAGTGATATTGATAGAATTACGAAGATAGCTAGAAGCAGCCCCGCCGTGAGCGCTCCAACTAAGTAAGAATCAGTTAGTTGGCTTATATCCACGTTTATTTGACCCTCTTCAAATTCTAGTTACAGCATCCATTATAAAGACAGAACCAAAAACATGTAGCTTAGTTTTGCCTAAATTCTTTGAACTTTTTTGGCGGTAAAGTACTCCTCTTCTTGGTAGGTAGTTTTATTGGGTATCCGATTAAGCGCATGTTGTGCGGTATAATTTGTGCCTATATTTGTTCAATCGCATTAGATGGAATACAGAAAAATACAATGGACCAAGATTCGTATCTAAAACTTCAAGATGATATTGAAAAAGAGGCTGTGTCTGATCTCACTGAAATAGCCTCTCTAGATGACCTTGAATCATGGAGGGTCGATCTATTAGGGCGAAACGGGAAGCTCACTGGGCTTTTACGAGGAATTTCAGAATTGCCAGTCGACTCCAGAAGAGAAGCGGGAGGCAAGGCAAACTCCCTGAAAAAGGCACTTACTGAAAAGTATCAAGATCATAAATCTTATCTGGAAGGAAATAGCAGTATAGGATCAGAAAGTGGAACAAACTCGCTGGATGTCACTCTGCCTGGCAGAAATATAGAATTTGGTACTCTGCATCCGACTACAGCTGCAGTGAGAGAAATATGCCAAGTGTTTGAATCGATGGGATTTCAGATTATAGAGGGACCAGAGGTTGAATTAGATACTTACAATTTTCAAAAACTCAACATTCCTGAAGAACATCCAGCTAGAGATATGTGGAATAGTTTGTGGATAGACAGGGTGTTACCCGATGGTTCTCGTCCATTACTATTACGAACCCATACATCACCCATGCAAATAAGGACAATGGAATCTCAAAATCCCCCAGTGCGGGTAGTTGTCCCAGGTAAAACTTATAGATATGAAGCCACCGATGCGACTCATGAGTGGCAATTTTGCCAAATCGAAGGCCTAGCCGTCGATAAGGACATAACTTTTGCGGACCTCAAAGGTACTTTGGAGGAGTTTGCTAGAAGGATTTTTGGAGATAAGAGGAAGGCAAGATTTAGATGCGACTTTTTTCCATTTGTGGAGCCGGGAGCGGAAGTTTCTATTGATTGCTTTAAATGCGAAGGTGACGGATGCAGGGTGTGTGGAAACAGTGGATGGATAGAAATTATGGGGGCCGGTATGGTACATCCGAAAGTTTTGGAAGGTGTAGGGTATGACCCTGAGATATATAGCGGGTTTGCCTGGGGAATGGGAGCTGAAAGAATTGCCATGCTCAAACATGGCATTGATGACATTAGACAATTCTATTCGAACGACGTGAGATTCTTAAAACAATTTTCCCAGTAGGCTCATATTTATGAAGATTCCAATTTCTTGGTTGCGTGAATACGTAGAAATAGAAGACGAAATTAGTGAATTGGCTCATTCTTTAACCATGGCAGGTTTAGAAGTTGGGTCGGTAGAGCATATCGGAGATCACTGGGATCCAGATTCTCTAGTAGTGGCAGAAGTTATTGAGCTTATTCAGCACCCAGACGCTGACCGATTAAGGCTACCAACACTGGATCTAGGCGACGGAGAAAAAGCTACTGTGGTGTGCGGTGCGCCTAATTTGGACATTGGACAGAAGATAATATTTGCTAAGGAAGGGGCCAATCTTTTTAATCCTAGGTCAGGTAAAAACGAAATCTTAAAAGGTGCAAAGATTCGGGGTGTGGAATCTAGAGGAATGGTATGTTCAGCTCTTGAATTGGGAATGGGGGAAGATGATGGAGGCATTTTAGTGTTGGACCCGTCGACCCCAATAGGCGTCTCTGCCAAGGAATTGTTGTCTGACTCCATCATTGAGACTGAGCTAACTCCTAATCGGCCAGATTGTTTGTCAATTTTGGGTACTGCTTACGAGGTTGCGGCTTTGACGGGTAAAAAAGTTAACGAACCAGAATCCTCATATGATTGCGGAGAATTCCATATAGCTGATAAGGTCAAAGTAACGGTTCAGGACGCTAGAAATTGCCCACGGTATACAGGCTCCTTTATTGAAAATGTCACCATTGAACCTTCTCCAATGTGGTTGCAAGATTCACTCACAAAATCAGGTCAGAGACCAATCAATAATGTCGTCGACATCACGAATTACGTGATGTTGGAATATGGCCAACCTTTGCATGCCTTTGATTTCGATAAGTTGGATGGAAAAGAAGTTATAGTGAGGCAGGCATCTAATGACGAAGCATTGGAGACGTTGGATTCTCAGCAAAGGACATTAAAGCCGCCAATGTTAGTGATTGCCGACACTTCTAGGTCAATAGGATTGGCCGGTATCATGGGTGGTACCAATACAGAAATTGATGAAACAACTACCAATATCTTTTTAGAGGCGGCAAACTTTGATGCTGCTAACACAAGGTCTACCAGAACGGCTCTTGGCCTTAATACCGAAGCCTCGTATCGATTTGAACGCGCTATACGTCACGAATTGGCTCCGTTAGCCTTGAAGAGAGCGACCTATCTCATAAAAGAGATTTGTGGCGGGATTCCAGCTGAAGGAATAATTGATACCTTTACCTCTTTGAGCGATCCTGCCTCTATTGAGATAACAGAAAAACGATTTGAAAAGATTTTAGGTATTTCTGTCCCGATGAAATCTGTCTGGGAAATACTAGAAAACCTGGGATTTGAAAAAGTTGAACCTGATGTAGATATAGTTATAAATGTCATTCCACCTATTTGGCGATCTGATATTTCGATACAAGACGATGTTATCGAGGAATATGCCCGTATATATGGATACGATAATCTGCCAACGAGTAGCCTCGCTTCTTCAATACCACCACAGATAGCTCAGACAGGTCAAATCGTGCGAGAACATTTGAGGGATAAACTCGTTTCGGCTGGAATGAATGAAACCATATCTTATTCCACCACGGATTTGGAGACCATAAATTTATTTAAAACTCTCCCTGTTAGTAGCGATGCCATAGAGATAGCTAACCCGATGGATTCATCAAGAAGCTTCCTTCGCCCTGCCCTACTGCCAAATCTTCTGGAGACCTTGGCTAGAAATAGAAGGATTGAGCAGCAGAATGGGCTGAAATTGTTTGAAATTGGCCGGGTATTTCACCCTTTGCAAACCGACACTGCAGATTCCATGCCATTGGAGAAGGAGGAGATAGCTGGTGCTATCACAGGCCCTAACAGCTCGGCTAATTTGTGGGAAAATTCCGAAAGACTGATGGATTTCTACGACGCCAAAGGAATCGTGGAACACATGTTTCTTGGCCTGAGCGGAAATCTTTCTTTTGTGGAAACTGAAAGAGAAATTTATGAGAAAGGAAAGGTTGCTGATATTTATCTTGGAAAGTCCCTAATAGGTCAGGTGGGAGAATTAGGACAAGGTTTGCGAGAGTTCTATGATTTTACTTCAAATCCAGTAATAGTTTTTCACCTTGATTTGGAAGAAATTAAAATAGCTACATCCATACAATCTGCTGATTATTCGGAACCAAGCCGGTACCCCTCTTCTTTTAGGGATCTGGCCTTAATAGCAAGTAATGACGTTAATGCGGAGTCAATCGTTAAAACGATTGTAAAAAATAAACTAGTATCCGATTCTTTTCCTATAGACAAATATGAAGGTGAGGAAGTGCCCGGTGGTAAACATTCGATAACGGTAAGGGTGATATTTCAATCTGATGAAAAGACTTTATCAGCAAAGGAAATAGATAGATCTCATAATCAAATTGTAAAATCATTGGAACACCAATACGGAATCACAGAAAGATATTCATAGATAGACCGGCAGAATTTCACAAATGACGACACATCACCACG
>RQOP01000017.1 GCA_008373095.1 SAR202 cluster bacterium
TGCCGACGTAGCTCAGTGGTAGAGCAGCTGTTTTGTAAACAGCAGGTCGTCAGTTCGAACCTGACCGTCGGCTCCATCCCATATTACTAAAGGTGCCTATCTAACTAATGCCAAAAAAAGACCAGGAAGGACCAACACAGGCCACAGATGCCTTTGAATTTATTGGAAGGATGGCCCAAAAGAGAAAAGAAAAGCCGGAACTCGAAGAAAAAGAAGCTGTAGAAAAATCAGAAACTCAAGAGCCGTGTTTTCCCAAATCTGAACAGTAAACAGAAGACCTTAGAGAAGGGAAATCAAGACAAATGAAAATCGTAGATATAAAAATCAGCGAATTTGAAGTTAAGAGTAACACCCAACATTTCAGGCTTCGAAAAACTGGTCATCTATGGGAAAAATACGATTTCGAATCCCCGGTGGGAAGAATTCACATCTTACATGTGGTGACAGAAGAAGGTCTTGAGGGAATTTCCACTGTGGGAGATGCGAGATACACAACTATGAGCGAGGAAGCTCTCTCATATTTAAAATATCTTGTGATAGGGGAAGACCCTACGAACAGAGACTATTTATTCGATATGTTAAGCACGGCTACTCGGATGATCTTCATGCCTCCTGGGTGGTTTGGAGCATTTGATAATTGCTTATGGGATATAGAAGGAAAAATACAGAGCAAATCCGTTTCCTCCCTTATTTCTCACCCCGATAAACCAGTTAAGGCATATTACAACTACCGTGGTCCGGATTTGGATTCATTAATTGAAGATGCCAAAACCGGAATTGGGAAAGGATTTAAAGTTCTCAAAGATCATTTTGCGTGGACCGCAGAGGAAAACATAATAGCCTTTGAATCTGTTAGAGCTGCCGTAGGAGATGAAATTGTTTTGTTACATGACGCTGCTGGCTGTTCTTATTCCCTTGATGAGGCAATTGAGGTGGCTGATCAATTACATCAACAGGGATTTGAATGGTTTGAAGAGCCACTTAATGATAGGAAATTAGGGTTACTGAAAAAACTCTGTTCAGTGTCTGAAATTCCAATTTTGGGACTCGAAACCCTAATGAATGATTTTGTCATTATGAGAGAGTGGGTTAGGGAAGGAGCTGTTGACATAGTAAGAGGAAATGCTAGACATGGGACCACCGGGATTTTGAGAATCGCAAAAGAACTTGAGAAAGTCGGAATAAATATTGAGTTAAATGGCCCGGGCGGATTATTTGGTCATGTTCACGCTCAATTAGTGGCAGGAATTAGTAACACTTCTTACTATGAGTATTTTCCAGACGGAAGCAGGGATGCTATCGGAAAGGAAATAGGTCTTTTAAATCCACCAATACCTCTTAACGGAGAGGTTAATCTCGCTGAAAACCCTGGTTGGGGTTATGAATTCGACTGGAAATACTTTAAAGACCAGAGAGTAAGGGTTTTTTAATGGATACTAAGAATCCATTAAAAGTAGCCAATTAAAGCTACCACCACTTTTCATAATGGATCTGGCTTTCATCAAGACCGATTTCAATTAAACATTCGGAAAGGTCACTGATAAATTTATTCGGGCCACATAAAAAAACCGTGTCAAAACAAGATAAGGACAACATTTGCAAAGCATCTTTCGTAATTCTGCCAAAGCCAGTATCGATTGATTGTTGAAACTTTTCCGAGATGGTTTGTTTGTAAAAAAGGCGCTCAGGGTATTTTAAGCAAAGAGTCTCGATATCCTTCTGAAAAAGAAATTCCTTCGAAGAAGATACGCTGTGAAAAATCAAAGCTTTGTGAGAAGTTGTTTCTCCAATGTATTTGAAAATGCTTATTAAAGGAGTTATACCTATCCCTCCCGCGAGTAATAGTGTGTTCCTTTTATCTGAACTATATGTACACGTTCCCCCAACACCGAGAGAAACAATATCTCCATCTACCATCGAATCGTGAATGTATCGAGTTACCAAATCGTCGCCGACATCCTTTACTGCAAGCGATATTGACGAATTATGGGCAGGGTTCGAGGTAATAGAATATCCAGCCACTTCTGTATGGCCATTTATTAGAATAGAAAGGTCAATCCATTGTCCTGGCAAAAAATGAATTTCCCCACTTGCCGGAATCAAATCAAATGATTTTGTAGAGGGGGTTTCCTGTTTAATATTGCAAACGGTCGCGGAGACCATGTGCTTATTCCTTTTAATTATTCTTTAGGTCCTGTAGAAAATCACGAAAGCATTTCTTCTAGATCTTGGAAGGTCATGCTTAAACTTTCGGCTAAAGCAGGGTGTGTTATATGCCCGTTTAAGGTATTTACCCCTTTTGCTAGGCTGGAATCTGTAGTCACAGCTTTTTGCAACCCGCTTGATGCAATTGATCGCACATATGGGAGGGTGGCATTTGACAGTGAAATACTGGCTGTGTGACCTACTATTCCCGGCATGTTGGTCACAGCATAGTGAATGACGTCATCTTGAATGTAAGTAGGGTTTTGATGTGACGTAGGTTTGATATCTTCAACACAGCCACCCTGATCGATTGCCACGTCGATGATTACCCCGCCTGGCATCATGTCTTTTACCATATCGCGACTAACTATTTTCGGGGCTTTCGCTCCAGGCACCAAGACGGCTCCAACAACCACTTCTGAATGGCTAATTTTTTCTGCCAATGCAGCTGGTGTTGGATAGATGGTTTTGACTTGTCCTTTGGTAAGGGTATCGATATCCCTGATTCTATCGAGGTTGATATCAGCAACTGTGACATCTGCTCCGGCTCCCATTAAAGCCATCGCGGCATTCAGGCCGACGGTACCACCGCCGATTATGAAAGCGCTGCAGTTTCCTGAACCAGGTACCCCGCTAAGAAGTTTTCCCACTCCACTTTCTATGTTTGTAAGCAACCGAGCTGAAACCTGTGATACTAATCGACCGGCTATTTCGCTCATAGGGTGAAGCAAACCTAATCGTCCTTTATTGTCTTCCACAGTCTCATAGGCAATCCCAGTCACATTTTTTTTCAACATGCAGTCAAGTAGGTCAAGTTCTGCAGCCAAATGGAGATATGTAAATACCGTCTGACCATCTTGGATTAATTCGAATTCACTTGGTTGAGGTTCTTTAACTTTTACTATAAGTTCCGCTGAACCGTATATTTCGGCGGGATCTGAAACGATCGTAGCTCCCGCGCCATAAAGGTAATTATCATCTGAAAACCGAGAACCTTGGCCGGCCCCCGATTCAACCAAAACTTTATGCCCATCCGTTACTAAAACCTCTACTTTATCGGGAGGCAAAGAAACTCGATTTTCATCAGGTTTTATTTCTTTTGGAACTCCAATTATCATGCTCTGAACCCCATATTTTCTGATGGAAACTTATTAGTTACAGTTAATTCTGACTATCTAAGACCTTTTCGAAGGCCTTGCCAATTCTTTTACTGGCTTCCTCGAGGTGTTCGAAAGGAGCACGAGTGAAAGCCAATCTGAAATGAGCATCATCTAACGAACTATCGACATAAAAAATAGATCCTAGAGGAAAAACAACCCCTTCTTCTGCCGCTGCTTGTATTAAGTCAAAAGCTTTTGTTTTTGTGCATTTGACCCAAAGGAAATAACCTCCTTCTGGTTCGTCTAATTCCACATATGGGCCGCAGTATTTTCTCAAGGAGTCAATCATTGTTCTACATTTGGACTTATACAAATTCCGCATAGAGATGATATGGGCATCTAGTTTTCCCGATTCAATTAGGTCGGCAAGAGCATAGTGAACTAACGGGCTGTTTCCCATGTCGAATCTTACTTTTGTTAAAGGTTCAGCTAGTTCGTCTCGTGCTTGTATCCAACCAGATCTCAATCCAGTTGCTAATATTTTGCTAAAGCTGCACATTTTAATGACGCCATGTCCGTCCGATAGAGCATAATAAGATGGAGGGGGAGGAGTGTCGTAATAGAGTTCAGTGTAAGCAGCATCTTCTGCTATAAGGATCTTGTATTTTGCGCAGATTTCAAGAATTGCTTTTCGGATTTCTAAGGTTGTCACATTACCCATCGGATTGTGATAATCGGGAATGGTATAGAAAAGTTTTACTCTTTTTCCTTCGGCCACTAATGATTCGACAGTTTCTCTAAATAAATCAGGATTGATTCCCTCTTTGTCCATGGGAACCTCTATGACATCGGCTTGGAATCCCCTAATCGCCCTCACGGTCCCTGAATAACTTGGAGATTCGACAATGGCTATGTCACCAGGCCCAATAAAAGCTTTACATACATTTTCTAGACACCCTGAACTTCCGTTGTGCATGATGATATTATCAGCCAGAAGTTTTGTGCCTTCTATTTTGTTTTGTCGATCGGCTATTAACTGACGCAGACCTTCATAGCCAAACCAACCGCCGTACATAAGAGAATCACGGAAATTATCTTCTATTGATTTTGAGAAACTTTCAACTAAATCTTTTGTGGGAAGGGCAGTGTCGTCTGGGATTCCACCGGCTAGAACAATAGGGTCTGGATGGTCTGTGGGAAGCCTCCAAAAACGTCCAGCATCAGTGGCACTTCCCGCACCAATACCTCTCGCTGCATCTGAGAGTAGATCGTTCTCTATATCCAACGACTGCCACTGCCGAGCAATTGTTTCCTTTTCAAATTGAACCATATAAGTAAACCTTGTGCTTGTTTAAGTTGGAGGTGAATTATCCAGTTATTTATTTTACTTAAAATAAGGATAACTGTTCGTGCCTAACTAGTGAAGCGATAAAGATATATGAATCAAAGGGACTAAGTTACTATCTGTTCATTGTGGGATCTAAGGCGTCCCTTAGACCATCACCAACGAAAGTGAAACCCATAGTGATTATGGCGATCATCAAACTAGGAAATAGACCCATATGCCAGTACGTCCTAACATAGCCAAGGCTTGTTGAGATCATCTTTCCTAAGCTTGGCACCGGCTCATCAATTCCGAGTCCTAAAAAGCTTAGTCCGGCTTCGTTGAAGATTACCGCTGGTACTTGGAATGCGAGCAGTACAGCCAAAATAGGTATGATATTAGGGAAAATATGCCTGAAAGCCACCCTAAATCTGTTTGCTCCAATTGCTTGGGCCGCAATTACGAATTCCCTTTCTTTGAAAGCCAAAAATTGACCTCGGGTTATACGTGTTTCTACAACCCACCCTGAGATGCCCAAGGCAAATATCACATTCCACATTGAATGGCCAAGTAAACCCATAATGAACATTGCGATTAAAAGAGCGGGAATTCCAGTCGCAATTTCTATTATTCTCACCACCACTTGATCCACCCAGCCACCTAAATAGCCGCCCAACGTACCTAAACTTATTCCAATACTCAGGGTTATAACTTGCACTCCCAAAGCGACAATAATTGATGTTCTTGTGGCATATATAATTCGGCTTAAGTAATCTCTGCCCACGGCGTCAGTTCCAAAGATGTGTCCCCAACTAGGAGGTTGCCTTGCTTCTGTTAGATTTCCTACATCGTAAGAAGTTGGCGCCAAAAAGTTTGCAAAAGCTGCTATAAATAAACACACCACAACAACGCAGAAACCAATGACAGCTAATTTGTTGCGCTTAAAACGCCACATAAAATTAGCTTTCCGTCTCTTTTGTCCTCTTTCTTCTGCTTCTTTGAGACTAGTCATGTTTTACGATCCGTTAACCGCACTCGAGGATCTGCCCAAGTGTATAGGATGTCACTGATGAAATAAGTTAACCCAAATAAAACAGCCACAAGCATGAAAATACCCATAATAACCGGGTAGTCCCTATCAAAAATACTGGTAACGAAATGCCGGCCAATTCCAGGTACTCCAAAAGTGTTTTCTATAAAAATACTTCCTGTCATAAGATTTGGAATTAATGGCCCAACCAAAGTAATAATCGGGATCAAAGCGTTCTTAAACACATGACGCATGATGACTACCGGTTCTGCTAGCCCTTTGGCTCGTGCAGTCCGGATATAATCTGATCTCATGGCTTCTAGCATGCTAACCCTAGTAAAACGCGCAATAAGGCTTGTCGGGGCCAACGAATAGGCAACTACAGGTAGGACAATATGTTGCCAAGTTCCCCAACCTTGAGTTGGTAGAAGGTCCATTTTCACCGAAACAAACATAACTAGCCATACTGCGACTGCGAAATTAGGAACAGTAATTCCTGTTGTAGCTAAAAATGTGACCGTGTAGTCAAGAAGACTATTTTGACGAAGGGCAGCAATAATACCTACAGGTATCCCAATCGAAAAGGCGATTAAGAGAGTGAAAGCCCCAATTTTAGCCGTTGCAGGCCAGCCTCGAGCAATTGTTTGCCAGACAGTATCCGTTTTATATATGAAGGAATTTCCAAGGTCTAAATGAAGCAAATTCCATAGATATTTTGCATATTGAACATGAATGGGTTGGTCCAGCCCATACTTTTTCATCATGTTTTCTTTCGCGGGCCCTTGTAACGGTATTTCTCCCTCGTTCCAAGGTGTACCAGGTAGCCATCTAACCGCCAGGAATAGAATCAAAGAAATTATCAAGACGGATCCAAGTAACCCAAGTAGCCTTCCTAAGGAATATCTAATCATGCCTAGATTTTCACTTCATTCATATTACGATGCAAGCTCCGACAATTTATCTGCAAGTAAATCTATTTCATCTTCTAATAGATAAAAAGCTGCGGCTATCCGCATTGATTTTGTATCTGGGTTGTGGGCAGTTAGGATTCTATGATTCTTCCATAGCCAATTACCGGGCTCTGGGTGATTAAGTCCTGCTGTAGAAAAACAGACAATCCCAGTACTATCCAGCCTATCCATTGGTGTTTTGATTGTAATTCCAGGTATGTCTGCTAAGCGTCTTTTTAATTGGGCCGCCAAATCGTGGCTTCTTGTATATATATTTTCTGGCCCGATGTTGTTGTGAAATTCTAAAGCCTTGACTGCAGAAGCATGTGTCGCCCAGTATCTTGTACCAAATTCAAAACGCTGCGCCGTCTTGAGACTTGTGTAGGATAAAGAGTCAAGGTCATAATCCTCTGCCATTCCCCAACCTACCCAACTGGTCTTTAGCTTCGTTATCCAATCTTCTGCTATATACAGGAATCCGGTGCCCTGCTGGCATAAAAGCCACTTGTGTCCACATCCAGCGTAAAAGTCACATCCAAGATCCTTCATTGAAACGGGAAATTGCCCGACTGCGTGAGCTCCGTCTAGCATGTAAGGAATATTCTTCAGTTTTAGGAATTCACCTACTTCTTTGGCTGGTAATCTAGCACCGTCTACAGTAGAAACGTGGCTGAGGAAAACTAATTTGGTCTTGTCAGATACCAAATCGTCTAAATCGGCTAAAAGACGTTCCACATTGCTTTGAAAGGTAAGGAGTTTTACCTTAACACCATAACGTTCCGTCAAATTCAAAAATGGGAGGGAACCGCTTGGGTGTTCCTCGTTGGTAATAATTACTTCATCACCGGGAGACCAATCGAACCCAGAGGCCACAATGTTGATTCCGTCTGAAACATTCCTGGTCAGAGCTATTTCGTCTGGTGTTGCCCCAACATATTTAGCAAAATCCCTTCTTGAATGTTCAAACAACCCTAAGATTTCATCGTTGACATCTCGATCATATGGGCCCTTGTTTTCTATAAGGCGAGTCAGCCTTACAGCCTCTTCCGCCACGGTGGTGGGTGTGGGGCCGAAAGTCCCGCAATTGAGATAAGTGCAACTTGCAAGCGCTGGTATTTGTGCGCGAATGGATTGTATATCCACTTTGAGCCTCCCGAAAAGAGCGGCCCACCTGACACAAAACTGTATCGAGCAGGCCGCTCATAATTCATCTTTTTTTCTTCTTGCTTTTCAGCAAGAATTTTTCATGAGGCTAGTAAGCCGATCGTGTGTGCTCATTTACGTTCGAGCCGACATAGACCTCATATATGTTCTGGGCTCCGAAACCAGGATTCCAGTTCGGGAACTGAAGACCTGCCCACCCAGCTTCGTTTGTTTCACGCCACGTACCTTTTAGGTATGGCTTGTGCAACTGGTTCTGAATCTGAGACCAGAAAAATACGCTTCCTACATCCTCAGAAAGAATCTCCTGCAATTTAAGCATTTTAGCTGATCTTTCATCAGAAAGTGCCATTGCGCCAGCTTCAATTCTCAGGTTCTCAAATTCCTCGTTATTCCAATTGTGTCGACCATCTGTTTTGAAAACTCCCATGAAGTTGGAAGCATCTACGTAGTCAAATCCATATGAAACCATTGCGAATGTGAGCTCATGAGCATTCAGGCCAGCCATGTATGTCTTTCTGTCCATATTGTTGATAGTTACATCAACACCTAAATTCTCTTTAAGTTGCTGGGCAACTGCTGCTGCTGTTGCTTGGAACAATTCGGTTTCCTGCCTTAGAGCCATTTCTAGCTTGGGGAATCCTGCTCCGTCTGCAAACCCTGCATCAGCCATTAGTTTCTGGGCTGCGGCAACATCAAGTCCTTGATACTGCTTCAGCTTGTCTGGTCCAGCTGCGTCTGGGAATCCAGGAATTAGGACACCATATCTGGGTTCACCAGCTGCTTCTCCAACAATGTTTTTGATGATTGCATCTCTATCAATAGCTTTGGCAAAAGCTTGTCTTACTCGTACATCGTTAAAAGGAGCGCTCTGGTTGTCAAAGAAGAGGTAATGAGTCCTGAAGTCACCCGGAGACAAACCTCTTTCTTTCATAAGTCCGGCATCATTCATCAGATACTCTTGGTCAGCTGGAGTGAATGGACCGTTGATCGTATCCACTTCACCTGCCAGGTAAGCATCAAATTTACGTTCTCCATAAACTGCCTTGTAGTTTTCAATATAAGGCAGTAGCTTGCCGGTGTAGTTAACGTTAGGTTCAAATTCTGCATGCTGATTTGGTATCCACTCTTTCAGGATCCAAGGGGTACTGGACACGGTAGTCTCTGGGTCATTTGAATAATACTGACCATGTTTTTCAGCTGCATGTTTTGCTAAAGGTGAACCGTACATCATGAAACCAGGCACATATGGTGCCGGGGTATCCAATTGGAAAACAAGAGTCTTGTCGTCGCTGGCTGTTACCCCAAGAGAGTCTAGGGGCTTTTCACCCGCTTCAACGGCTCCATAATTTTCCACTTCTAGCATTCCAAAGTACCAGGTGAAGTCATAAGCGTGTTCTGGGTCAGCATAGTATTGCCATGTATACACATAATCATGAGCAGTCACTGGAACACCGTCACTCCAAGTAAGGTCCGGATCAATGTTAAATGTCCAGGTCTTCATGTCGGCTGAAGAGGACCAGCTGGTAGCTCCACCAGGGACAGTTGAAAGGTCTGTGCTCAGTAGAGCCAGGCTAAATCCACTCTGGATTCCTCCTGCGGCAGAGTTGTACACACTAACCGGGAACTCTAGGGCTTCACCTTCTTTTTCGTAGTTAATTTTAAGGAATTGATCTGCCATAGGAGCAGCGTCGCTTGGCATTTCACGTCCGTAGACATTTGTAGTTTTTGCTGCTGGAGCAGGCTGAGTTGCAGGCGCTGGAGCTGCTGCTGCTGGAGCTGCTGCCGCTGGTGCTGCTGCCGCTGGTGCTGCTGTCGATTCTTCTTCTGAAGAACTACAGCCAATCGCCGCTGTCAGCATGAGAGCTGAAATGGCGCCAACTAACAAAAACATGGAACCGCGTTTGCGCATGAGAAACCTCCACACAATATTTCAATTTGGCTCTGCGGACAAAACCGCCCACAATGCACTACTAATATTATATTATGAAAGTCAATGACAGGTTAACTTAATAAATGTTACATAAATATTAACATTGCGAATGTTAGACATTTGATGAGCCGATACCATGTAAGGAAAGAGTGACGGTATACCGATCAGATGTTGAATTGAGGATCGCTGTAATTATTAACTTTGTCGTATATTTGGATTCGCCATCTTTGTGAATCTACCGCTAGTAGCCTAGATTTAGATTCGTCGAAATTAACGCAAGTTGGTAAAGCGAAAAGCGTCTCAGGTTCTAAACTTGCCACTCTCCTTCGGGCTTTGTATACGTCGGGGCTGGCGTTTACATATTGTTTTTGCCATTTTGAGAGTTCTATTGCCGAACCATTTAAATTTGCAACGTGGGCGCCGTCAGGTTCGTAAATCTGTATTCTGTTGTTTACCCAATCGGCAACGTAAATGTCACCAGATTTATCTACAGAGACATCCGCAGGGTGATCCAATGAATTTGCAGCGGACCCGAATTCCCCCACCGACATTACGAAATTGCCATCGGAATCAAATTTTTGAATTCTATGATTCTTGTGGTCTGCTACGTAAATAAAATCGTTGTGGTCCACACAAATACCCCAAGGGGCCTTCATTAGACCTTCGCTCCCACCAAAATTTCCCCATTCTTTTATAAAGGAACCATCTGTTGAAAACTTTTGGACCCGATGATTGAGTGTATCAGCCACATAAACATTTAAATCTGAATCTATATCGATTCCGGAAGGTCGGGCAAATTCCATTGGCCCGTTTCCTGAACCCCCTATGGTTTTGACAAGTTCACCGTCAGGGCTAAACACATTTATGACATTTTTTAATTCATCAGTAACTAAAAGGTTTTCCCCGTTGAAAACAGCGCAACTTGGCCACGAACCATCAAAATTTTGTTCGTGTACTTCTCTAAACGAAAGAGAAATTTCTTCATCATCCAGCGAGGGGCCAATAGTCAGTTTCAGTATGTCTGAACCGTAGGTGTCTCGTAAGACGACATACAAGTCGTCACCTGAACCCTGAGTAGCATAAATTATTCCCCTAAAGGCCCTACCTCCCACGACCCGGTTGTAGTCAAAAGCTCTTCCCTTTGCGGATGTAGTTAGCATTTTTAAAGTTCCTGTCCGACTAATTTCAATTTGAAGTGGCCATAAATTTTGGCTTTTCGAAATTTCCTCCGACGATTGGTACAGGGTCTAGCCGCATCCAGTCTTCGGCGAGTGTCGTATACACACTACGAAAATCCAGATCAGGCACTAAATCGCCTTGGTCTAAATCGCCTTCCTTCATCGACGGATATTGCCCATACTCGCCACCCTTAACATTTTTGCCGATCGCCAGGCATACTCCCCCAGCTCCATGATCTGTTCCTGCCCCGTTGTCATATACCCTTCTACCAAATTCTGAGAATAAAAACATAGTCACATTATCTGCCGCGTCGTGTTGTTCTAGGTCATCAAAGAAATCCCTAATGGCTGTGGAGGCTGAGGACCAAAGTTTGTTGTGGGTTGAAAGCTGGTCTGCATGAGTGTCAAAACTTCCCAGGTCGCAGTAAAAAATCCTCGTACCCAAATTCGCTAAATGTATTTGAGCGATACCTTTAAGTTTTTTTGCTATAGATGTGTCTGCGTATTCTACGGTTGAAGAATACATGCTGGGTGCCACATTTAATATGTCAGCGCCTTTCATAGCGTCAAGTCCGGTTTGGCCGAGAAATTCCATGACAGGACCAGAACCAATCATGGGTGAATACATTTTCTTGTATCTATCAAGTACTCTATCTCTTTTTTGTTCCGGTGAAATATCGGTCAAAAGACCATAATTGTCTAAATTTTCTACAGTGGCTACAGGAACGTCAGGAGCAACGAGGGCACGATATAAAGAAGGGCCCATGCTCACTGCCGTTACGACATTTTCTTTGTTGGGGTCAATCTGTTTGATTGCCCGTCCCAGCCAGCCTTCAGTTCCGAGTGTTTCTGGTTCACATGTGTGCCAAATGTCCATGGACCTGAAATGCGATCGTGGAGAATTTTCGTAACCAACTCCATGGATTACTGCAACGTTGCCTTCTTTGTACATGTCTGCCAATGGTGCCATTGCTGGGTGGAAACCGATGTCAGATGTAAGCTCTATTACGTCTGATTCAGATATGTTTACGGAGGGCCGATAGTCTCTGTACAAAGAGTTGCTGTGTGGCACCACCGTGTTCATGTAATCATTGCCACCGGATAATTGAACCACAACTATCACAGGGTCTTTCGATGTAGGCTCACTCATAATATGTCTTCTCCATGCTCTCTTGGTCTTTCTAAATCTGGACTAGTCATGCAAATTGATATTCTCTAGTCGCGACGATAAGTTGTAGTAGCTCTAAAGTCCTTGTGACCCCGCTGGATTGCCAGTCAAAGTCACCTTGAGAAGAAACATGCTCCAAAAGTTCAGAGTGTGTTTTCTCAGCTATTTCTAATGGGCCCATAACATCAAGGCAGGCGTTTACCACCTCTTCTGGTTTGGAGGCTGATCGGCTGACTTGGTCAATTATGCTTTTGACACCGGGGCGAGAATAGTCGCTTATCATCTCCGACATAAAGTTTGTACGTTTCATGAGGGTGCCACTGTTAATCCATTCGATTCCAGAATGCCACCCCTCAACACTTGGAGGGTTCAAAAGATCCTGGCCCATATAAACAATTTGACCAGTCCAGTCCAAGATATCTGGCCCAGGCAGACTGCTATCTCCCACGAGTCTAAGCGTACTCACAACAACTTCAGTAGGATTTTTCACTCTAGAAAATTGAGCTTCTTTAAAAAAGTCACTATTAAATAGTTTTCTAAGAACCGTTTCCATATGATAGTCGCTGTCCATTAATTCCTTGGCTAAAAACTCGACTGCGCCCGGATTGTTTGGTGGGACGACGGACCAAGCAGGCACTTGAGGTTCATCTTCAACGAAAAAATTGTATAAATGCCTAGCTATAAAGGCAGCAGTAGCAGGCTTGGACAGAATTATGTCGATGACTTCTTCCCCGTCGAAATTTCCTTTATGGCCGAGAAATTCCTTTTGCCCATAATCGTGATCATCTTCAACGAATTTAAATTCCCAATCCCACCTACCCATATGGAACCTAGGTAATTTGTGTTCTAAGGTCCAACCGGTGAATGCTCTTGAACATTCTTGTACGTCTTCTTCAGTGTAATTACCCACGCCCATAGTGAAAAGCTCAAGTAGTTCCCTACCCCAATTTTCATTTATAGAGTCTGCGTGGTTTTCGTTATTGTCTAGCCAATAAATCATCGCAGGGCTTTTGGCTACCTCAAGTAAAATATCTTTGTAGTGACCAAGACCTTTTTCTCTGAACATATCTATCATGTCTTGGATTTCGTCATAGTGGTCAACTTTTGCTACGCCGGTAGCGAATATATTGTGGTAAAAAATACACAATTTTTCTTGGAGTGGTGCTTCTGTATTTATCATTGTCCAAACCCAAGGTGCTTGACCCAGTCCACCCATCGTGCCGGGCTTCCACCACATAGGGTAGTATCTGAGGAATTCGTAGATGTCCACAGGTGTTTGATTTGAAGGATTTAATAATTCTTCGACTGTCTCTTCATACCCTTTTCCACGTCTTTCTTCCAGTTCGTTTCTGGAAGCTCCAAATCCAGCTCGCCTCATTAGGTGGGCCATGAGACTAATTTCTGTGTTGGTTGTAGTGCTAACCATGTGCGCCGCTCCAAACTTACCTTAAATATTTGCCTTCAGAAAGTGAGCTACAGAATAGCAGAAAAATTTCAAATTGCACGGGTTCGGTTTCCATTATTTTTCATTATTTAGAAAATCGGCTAACCTCTCTCCAATCATCATCGTTGTTACATTAGTGTTTGCCCTAACGGTCTTCGGCATTATGGAGGCGTCAGCTACGTATAGATTATCGAGTCCGAATACACGACAAGATTCATCTACGACGGCAAATTCGTCGGAAGCGATTCCCATTGCGCATGTACTAGTTAAATGATTTCCTGTGGTTGTTGAAGAACGGAGCCATTTGTGAAACTGAGATTTGTCGTTAAAAATACCGGCTGGGGGGCTCGTCCGTCCCTCTACTATATTTTCTAAAGAAGGGCTTTCCATAATTTCAGAAGCTATTTCCACACCTTCAGCCATTCTAGAAACGTCGCTATCAGTATGGAGCAGGTTTAAATTAACAAACGGGTTGCCATTTGGGTTTGCTGGGTTGAGGGTTACGGACCCTCTGCTTGTGGCTAGGTAAAGAGAAATTGTAATCTGTATGCCGGTTACTTCAACTTGAAGTTTATTGTCAGAAGTACCAGACGACAAAATATCCCTATAGTCGCCGTTTATCGCATACGATCCCATCCACATCATCATATCGTCTGTTAATTTTGATTCTCTGGATGAGTATCTCAAGGCAACTTGTAGTCGTGGCGAACTGGTGTCTAAGGATTTCAAGCTTTTTACTTTGGCATGTACAAAGTTTTGAGGATGATCCTGAAGATTTTTCCCGATTCCTTTTAAGTTTAGCAAAGGTTTTATTCCGCACGATTTTAAATTTTCCGCTGGACCTATTCCTGACAACATCAATATTTTGGGATTAGCCAAACTGCCAGCGGATAGAATTACAGTTTCTGCTTCAACTTGGAAAAGATCTCCTCCACTTTCAACTTCAATACTTGTGATTTTGTTCTTTGTGACAATCAATTTTTTTACAGTGCAATGTGAACGCAAAGTGAAATTCATACGGTGTCTTGATTGTGAAAGGTAACCAAGAGCAGTACTTACTCGGATACCATTCGGGTTGTTGCAAGGAAATGCTCCCACCCCGGTTGCGTCGGGAAGATTAAAATCCTTTGTTTCTTCATATTTTCTGTCTAAACAGGCTTGATAAAAAGCTTTTTGTGGTTCTGTCCAGGTACTTTCCGGAAATCTACGAGCTACTATCGGTCCTTCTTTTCCGTGAAAGTCGCCTCCGAAATCTAAATCTGTTTCCAGTTTTCTGAAATAAGGCAATACGTTTTGATAGTCCCAATCAGTTAAGCCATGTGTCGACCAATCGTTAAAATCATAGGTCAGGCCCCGTAAAAATATTTGCCCGTTTATTGAACTCGTGCCGCCAGTCAGTTTCCCTCTTGGGAGCCGTATCATGCGATCTGGAATTTCATCTACACTATTTACACTAGCTGTGTAACCCCAATCATGTTCGTCACCAACGGCCAAATCAGTTCCCGTTGCGTACCCATATTTCACGTCATCTGGTAGATTTTCAAAGTTTGGGTAGTCAGGCCCTCCTTCAAGAAGGAGTACGGAGTTGTCAGGATTTTCTGAGAGCCGTGTTGCTAAAATGGCGCCAGCCGAACCCGCACCAATAACTATATAGTCATACTTCATCAAGCAAAATCTCTTAACCTACAAGTTTGGTTTAGGGTATCAGGAATTTAAATTCATATCCTGTATCCTTTTCTTAAATAGACGAAATCAAGAAAAATCTTTATTGCAATTAGGAGTTCGCAGTGTTGCTGGGGCTATTTGGTGGGACTTTCGATCCCATACATAATGGGCATATTCAAGCTGCTAATTCAGCATATCAGACGCTTGAATTAGATAAAGTGATAATGATTCCTGCAGGTGATCCTTATTTAAAGCGAACCAATTTAACAGCCTCAAAATCAGATAGATATGAGATGGTATCTTTGGCAATTGAAGAATTTCCTTTTTTGGAGGTTTCAGATATTGAAATTCTTCGCCCCGGTCCTTCTTATACTGTGGATTCAGTAAAGCATTTCAAAAAAGACGGCCATGCTGTAGTTGTCCTTTTGGGTATAGATTCAATTATTGATATGGATAATTGGACCGATGCCAATGCACTTCACTCGGAATGCGAAGTGATCGGGTTGACGAGGCCAGGAATTAAAATCGATAGTTCAGAGGCATACCTGAAAAGACAAAAAAGATACTCAATAAGAACTATTGATGCCAACTCATCTTTGATTTCATCGAGTGAGATTAGAAAACTTATACAAAAAGGTGCTGATGTAAAGGACATGGTTCCTCAGTCCGTTTATGAATACATTCTGAAGAAAAAGCTATATCATTCACTGATTTGAATATTTATAGGGCAGGTGTTGTTTTGAACATGAGTGATCTAGAAAGATTATTGGAAGTTGCAAAGGAACGAAAGGCGCTGTTGTTTGGTGATTTCACCCTCTCATCAGGAGCCAAAAGCAACTACTACTTTGATGGTCGCCTGTTGACGCTTGACCCTGAAGGTTCATTCTTGACAGCTAAGTGCTTTTTGCCAATTTTATATGAGTCCAAAGTAGATGCCTTGGCAGGTCCTACTTTAGGTGCAGACCCAATTGTGTCTTCCGTTAGCACTATGAGCTATATTGAAGGAAATCCTGTTCCTGCGCTTATCGTTAGAAAAGAAAAGAAAACTCATGGTGGTGGAAGAAATATCGAGGGACATTTTTTTCGAGGTCAAAAGGTTGCCGTGGTTGATGACACTTGTACAACAGGGGGTAGTCTTTTTCACGCGATAGAAGCAGTAGAAAATGAAGGGTGCGAAGTTGTAAAAGTGCTGTCCATTATGGACAGAAGGGCCGGTGGTAGTGAAGAACTTGAGCGCAGAGGATACGATTTTCAAAGCCTTTTCGTAGCTGACCACAATGGAGAAATTCACATTGAAGGGATAGGATCATAAAAGCATCTTGAAGTTATCCCTGCTAAGTCAAATTCAAGATAAACCTTCCTATAGATGGTGGATTTATGCTGCAATCGCAGTAGGAACTTTTATAACTGTCGTTGAGCAGTCTGCAACTTCTATTGTTGTTCCAAGCATTGCTGAGCATTTTGGCGCCGATATTCCTACTGCTCAATGGATGGCTATTGCTTATATGCTCAGTGTTAGTGCTTTGATGATGCCAGCAGGAGCAATCGCAGATTCGATAGGCAGGAAAAGGATTTGGGTTTGGGGTTTGCTGGTTTTTGGTTGCGCGACTTTCCTGACGGGATTGTCTCAAGAGTTTTGGATGGTGCTTCTAGGCAAAATCTTCATGGGAGTCGGAGCATCCGCTCTTCAGGCCAATGGTATGGCAATGGTGGCGAGTTCCTTTCCAGATGATGAGAGAGGCAAGGCCCTTGGATTACATATGACTATTGTTGGATTAGGAGCGATTGGAGGGCCTGTAATAGGAGGAATTATCGATAGTTATTTTGGATGGAGGGCGATCTTTTTCTTTATAACAATTGTGGGAATTATCGCAATGTTTGTGGCGATGATTGTATTAACTCCTGACGATAAGAAAAGTACTGAGAAAGGCGAGGGGATTAGCTCTTTCGATTGGCTTGGAACGATGCTTTCAGCTTTGTTTCTTTTGTCGCTAATGTTATCTATAACGTTTCTTAATAAACTAACTCTATCCTCCCCATATATCATTTTAGGGTTTCTTTGTTCCATACTGCTTTTCGTTGGGTTCCTTTTAAGAGAGAAAACCACTAACAACCCAATGCTTCCATTGAATTTATTTAAGTCAGTATCTTTTTCTCTAGGATCTTCATCGCGGTTTATATCTTTTGCTGCCGGATCTAGTACTTTTTTCTTAATGCCATTTTATTTGGTTTCAGGGCTGGGTTTGACAACTGCAATGGCGGCTTTATATCTATTACCTGGGGCAATAGCTTTGGCTATTTTTGGTCCAATCAGTGGGCGTCTAGCTGATAAGGTCGGGACAACTATTCCTTCAGTTATCGGGATGGCTTTTTCTTCGTTAGCGATGTATTTGTTCTCTGAAGTAAGCCTCAATTCTCCGCTTGTTTTGGTTGGAATAGCATCAGGGTTGTCCGGCATGGGAATGAGTATTTTTATGGCTCCTAATACTAGTGCCATCATGGGAAGTGCGGGTAGAAATCGGTATGGCATTGTTTCTGCATTTCTAAATTTGACAAGGAATGGTGCGCATGTTGTCGGAATAGCAATACCTACGGCTATAGTAGTGTCGGTCATGGCGGGATTAGGGTATGAAGCGGATTTATCAGATGCCGAGAAGCTTAAGGATGTTGGTTTGAGAACGGCGTATGCTACAGCAATGGGAAGAGCCTTTCAGCTTTCCACAGTTCTAATGATTTTTGCTGGGCTTCTAGTTGTTATTGAATGGTTTCTAAATAAATATAAATCTCAAACCCAGCCTTTGCGGTAGGAGCCTATGAAAAAGGAAAAAATAAAATGAGGTTGATTTTAATTAGGCATGCTCAATCTGTGGCTAATGCTGAAGGACGCTGGCAAGGGAAGATGGATTTTGATCTTTCGGAAGTTGGTGTCGATCAAAGTCAAAGGCTATTAAAAAGATTCACCGATGAAAGCATTGACCCAACCCACGTTTATTCAAGCCCACTAACAAGAGCTTATAAAACCGCAGAAATATCGCTTCCAGAAAATGTCATTCATAAAATTCCTGACCTAATAGAAAATGACGCAGGAGTCTTCTCTGGCAAGACCTCTGAGGAATTATCTGATGAATATTCCGTTATTTATGAAGAATTTCGAAGGTCAAGAAATTTTGATTTAGTACCAAAAGCGGAAACTAGGTACCAAATTAGACGAAGAGCCGAGACAGCAGTGGGATTTCTTATTAAAGGACACAACTCAAAAGATTTTGTTGTTGCTTATTCCCATAGTGGATTCTTAGTACATTTAGTTGGAGTAATCTTGGGAACGAACCGAGTCTGGAATCTTCGAATTCCAAATACAGCTGTTTTCGATTTTGAAATTGATCCAGATAACTGGGATGTAAGTAATTCTATGAATACGGATCGAAGAAGATTTCAAATAAACAGGTTCGCTGATGCATCCCACCTTACTTAATTAATATGTATCAGGCGAGGTGTGGCTGCTCGTTAAATCTGATTATTCTCCAAGAAGTAGGATTGAAACGTTCTCTAGAGGGCTCTGACCATTTGTGTATATCCAATTGAAATTCAAAGATAGCCGTGTTTTTTGTACCTATTCCCCAAAGTTTTGGCGATTCAAAAATACAGCTCACAGTATGTTGAATTATGCCCGCGTGACAGAACATCACAACAACGTCTTCGTTGCCGTGATGGTCTAATGCGAATTTCAGAACTCTATTTCCCCTGTTTCTTCTGTCGATTTCTTGTTCGGATTCGTCGACAAACGACCAATCCCTACTGTCTTTGAAATTATTGGCCTGCTCAGGGTACTTTGATTCAATCTCTTCCCAGGTATGGCCTTCAAATATACCTGCTCCAGTTTCTCTAAGATCCTCCAAAGTAGTGAACGATAAATTCCAGTGGCCGCCAGCCAGAGTTGCTGTGTCTTGAGCTCTTTTTTGAGGGCTTACATAAACCTGCGTAGGAACAAAATTTTCTTGTTTGAACCAGAGGCCTAGTTTTTTTGCTTGAGACTTTCCTTCTGCGGTAAGGTTAGTAATTTCAAGATCTTTCGAACCTGACCATCGCATCACAAGGTTCGCCTTGGTTTCACCGTGTCTTATTAAAATGAGTCTCATTATGAGAGATTCCTATGGCTATTTGTAGGGTAAAAATGAGGAATCACTTCTGTCAGCTGGTCAAATTGTTTCTGATGGCCAATACGTCACTTCTAAGTTTATGATCACTGTTGATCAGAGAGGCGACTTTTTCATGCCCATGAATCACTGTCGAATGATCTCGGCCCCCAAGAATTTTACCTATGGCAGAAAGACTTAAAGAGGTTTCTTCTCTCAAAAGGAACATCGTTACTTGCCTGGGGAGCAAATACGATTTCGATCTTCGAGGTCCTATGATTTCATCAGAAGTAACACCAAAATAATTTGAAACCTCCGAGATAATAGTGGAATCAGAGATCGGTTTTTTAGTGCTGATTTGAGAGTCTCCTATCATTCTTTTTACCGATTCAATTGTGACTGGCTCATCTCGGAATTGAGCCCAGGCGACTACCCTGTTCAATAATCCTTCAAGTTCTCTTATGTTTGACTGAATTCTTTCGCCCAAAAATTCGATAACCTCTTTAGGAATTTCATACCTTCTCTGCTGTACCTTTCCATTTAAGATGGCAACCCTTGTCTCTAATTGCGGTACTTGAATATCGGCTACTAGGCCACCAGCCAACCGTGATGTGATACGGGATTCCAAAGTTTTCAATTCGCTTATGTGCCTATCGCTTGCCACCACTATCTGCTTGTTTTCAACGTGAAGAGAATTAAAGGTATGAAAAAAACCTTCTTGAGTTTGTTCCTTTCCAATGAGGAATTGGATGTCGTCTATTAGCAGAACATCTACTTTGCGGTATTTGTCTCGAAACTCCTCGGTCTGCCCACTTTGAATTGCCATTACGTATTGGTTCGTAAATTCCTCTGAAGTCACGTAAAGGGTGACGAGTCCTTTGGCCTTAGTTTTATGCCCGATCGCCTGTAATAAGTGTGTTTTTCCTAAACCTACCGGTGAATGAATTACCAATGGATTGAACGTATCTCCAGGATTTTCTGAGACCGCTTGGGCTCCAGCATATGCAAGCTGGTTAGAATTTCCAACGATGAAATTTTCAAATGTGTATTTTGCGTTGAAATTATTTAGTCCTACATGTGACCTCAGTTGATGTTCTGAGACACGTTCTTCGAATAAAGCATCATTAGCAGTTGTATATTTGGCGGTTTGTTCATTCCGACTATATGGGGTTGTGCTCGGATCTTCGCCATATGATTGTTCGTTTGCGATTTCGTTAGCGACCGTAAATTTCAGCTTTATCCCAAATTCCAATATTGCCCTTAATTCTTGCTCCAACATGTCTAGCATGCGGTCTTCCAAATATTGAGCTGTGAAGGCATTTGGGGTTTCCACAATGAATTCGTCTGAAGAGCAGGAAATTCCGCGTGTACTACGAAGCCACGTGTCATAGCTGGGTTTTGGAATCTCAAGTTCTACTTTTCCTAGAACAGAGTCCCAAATTCTATTAGCTTTTTGAATATTTTCTCGATCCATAAATTTTTACACAAAGCCGCCTACAGCATTTAAGCCCTTTTCTTCAAAAGGCGAACCTGGAGATTTTCCGACTCTTCCACTTCGTCCCCAAACACTTACCTAATTTGACACTATCTTCGATGACAATCGAATCGTGTAAGGCAACAACCCGGAAAATTTCTTGAAGAGGTTATTTCGTATGATTCAGCAACTTTTTTCGACCTCTCCAGCACTCCTGAAATTCAATCAAAATTGAATTCCGTTTACGTTATATGTTTTACACCCCATATTTAGTAGTGTGCAAGGGGGGAACCGATGAATTTCAACGTCAATTTGTTTCCAGCCATTAAAGGCCAAAATTATCGTTCATGAAACACAATTCATACGTTAGTCACGATTCTGACAGGTTGAATCATTTTTGAAAAAAACTTTCCATGAGTTCAAGAATCGCGGAAATTTTTTTCCTGTTTTTATGGCGGTATTTTCTGAACATGGAACTCTGACAATAAATCGGAACATTAGGGCACACCTGATAAATATGCATAAATAAAGACAAACGAAACTGATTGATTTTAATTTTCAACCAGATATATTTATTAAATACCCAAAACGAGAATGACTGTATTTTCTCCGCTTTTAAGTGCCGGGCAGGCTATTTACATTAGAACGAGTTATTAACGGCTCTATGGTTGGAATGGGATGGTTATGGAAGGAACTGCCTGCCCGGCGGGGGTTAATATTAATATTAATGCGTTATTAATTAACCTATCAGCTTTTCTACCTCGGCAACCTGACTGTCGCCCAGTATTCTAAATACCTTAGAAGTAGGATCTTCTGCAGCAACCCCTTGAACAGCCTTTCGACCATTTTTCAGAGTAACTATTTTTGGTTCAGCAATTTCCACTGTTTTTCTTAATTTCACACTATAGGCGGTTAGTTTCATTTTATTTACTCCTTACTATATGTTTTAGGGTGTTCTAAGTTATTCATAATTAAATTCATGTTCGATTTTCAATATGTGCATAAAGCCCTTCAGCCTATCTCAATGTTTTTACCTATAAACCTGATCGAAACTGAGGCTGATATAATGTTTCGAAGTATGGGTGCCGGGCAGGCCAAATATATAGTTAGTATGGGATGCTTACAGAAGCAATCGCCTGCCCAGCGGGGTTTACTATTTATAACCGATATTTATTTCAATCCCTCAACAATTAATTCAGAAAGCTTTGTCATCATTTGAAGGTATGTTTCACCTTCTAGAACGTACTCAACCTGTAATCCTGTTATAACTTGAACATTTGCGTCTTGCGCTATCTGTTCCGTTATTTTTTCTTCGACCCCTGATTCCATGAAAATACCTTTAACTCCCTCCGTTTTGAGGTCGTCGACTAGTTTTGCTATTGCAATCGCAGTTGGCCCGGACTCTGTACTCATTGAGGGAATTACAGTCCCTACGATCTCAAAGTCATATTCATGTGCGAGGTAGCCGAGAGCTTCATGAGAGGTCACTAATTTACGGTCTTTTTCAGGAATTTGTTCAAACACTGAAGACATCTGTTTATCAAGGTCAGATAGTTGGCTCTTGTAAGCAGTAGCGTTTTCCTGGTAGAAGTCAGCCGAATCAGGGTCAATAACGGAAAGTTGGGTTGTGATTTCGTCTATAGCCAAGGACGCACGGGACGGATCTAACCAGAAATGCGGGTCGTGGGTTCCATGATCGTGTCCTTCATGTTCGTCGTGTTCGTCATGCTCGTCGTGTTCGTCATGCTCATCGTGTTCGT